>NZ_MEEL01000047.1:0-26136 GCF_001724435.1 Microbacterium sp. SCN 69-37 | reverse complement strand
CCGTCGGTGATCTGCACCTTGTGGTGCGCCTCGTAGCGGTCGCGCAGCCCCTTCAGGATGTTGATCGCGTGGGGCAGGCTCGGCTCGGCGACCTGGATCGGCTGGAAGCGGCGCTCGAGCGCAGCATCCTTCTCGAAGTGCTTGCGGTACTCGTCGAGCGTCGTGGCGCCGATCGTCTGCAGCTCGCCGCGGGCCAGCAGCGGCTTCAGGATCGAGGCCGCGTCGATTGCGCCCTCGGCAGCGCCCGCACCCACGAGGGTGTGGATCTCGTCGATGAAGACGATGATGTCGCCGCGCGTGCGGATCTCCTTGGTGACCTTCTTCAGGCGCTCCTCGAAGTCACCGCGATAGCGAGAACCGGCGATGAGCGAGCCGAGGTCGAGCGAGTAGACCTGCTTGTCCTTCAGTGTCTCGGGGACGTCGTTCTTCACGATCGCCTGGGCGAGACCCTCGACGACGGCGGTCTTGCCGACGCCGGGCTCGCCGATGAGGACCGGGTTGTTCTTCGAGCGGCGCGACAGGATCTGCATGACGCGCTCGATCTCCTTCTCGCGCCCGATGACGGGGTCGAGCTTGTTGTCGCGCGCGGCCTGCGTGAGGTTGCGGCCGAACTGGTCGAGCACGGCCGAACCGCCCTGGGCGGCCTGCTGGTTCTGCTCGCCCGCGCCGGCGGCGACACCCGCGGGCTCCTTGCCCTGGTAGCCGCTGAGCAGCTGGATGACCTGCTGGCGCACCTTGTTGAGGTCGGCGCCGAGCTTGACCAGCACCTGTGCGGCGACGCCCTCGCCCTCGCGGATGAGGCCGAGCAGGATGTGCTCGGTGCCGATGTAGTTGTGGCCGAGCTGCAGCGCCTCGCGCAGGCTCAGCTCGAGCACCTTCTTCGCGCGCGGCGTGAAGGGGATGTGGCCGGTCGGCTGCTGCTGGCCCTGGCCGATGATGTCCTGGACCTGCTCGCGGACGGCGTCCAGCGAGATCCCCAGGCTCTCGAGCGCCTTGGCGGCGACGCCCTCGCCCTCGTGGATGAGACCGAGCAGGATGTGCTCGGTGCCGATGTAGTTGTGGTTGAGCATCTTCGCCTCTTCTTGGGCGAGGACGACCACACGACGGGCACGGTCCGTGAATCTCTCGAACATTCGTCGACACTCCTCCGGCGCACGTCTTCTGGTGCGCTTACGTCGAGGGTAACGATCAGCGAATGCCGGTATGCCCGTGTTCGCCGTCGGCGCACCGCCCCGGCATCCGCTCGACGCGGGGCCGACCTGCCACCCTGCTCGTGCGCGCCCGCTCAGCGGCGCACCGCGGGTTCAGTTGGCGCGTACGCCGGGACTCGCCCGCCGGTTTCCGGCGCGAGCGCCAACCGAAGCACGCGCCGGGCCGCGGGCTACTGCAGCGCAGAGGTGAGGCGGGCCAGGTTGTCGAGCACCGTGGAGCGCAGAGGCTGCTTCTCCCACTCCTCGAGTGTGAGCTCGCGGCTGAGCGCGCGGTACTCGTCCTCGACGGCGCGCAGCTGCGACACGAAATCCTCGCCGCGCACGAGCAGCGAGATCTCGAGGTTCAGACCGAAGCTGCGCATGTCCATGTTGCTCGAGCCGATGACGGCGACCTCGTCGTCGACGGACATCGACTTGGAGTGCAGGATGAACGGCTTCTCGTACATCCAGATCTTGACGCCGCCGCGCAGCAGCGCTTCGTAGTAGCTGCGCTGAGCGTGGTAGACCATCGCCTGGTCGCCCTCTTCGGAGACGAAGAGCTCGACGTGGACCCCGCGTTGGCAGGCGGTCTGGATCGCGAGCAGCAGCCCCTCGTCGGGCACGAAGTAGGGCGAGACGATGATGATCTTCTCGCGTGCGGCGAACAGCAGCGTCATGAACAGCTTGAGGTTGTTCTGGAACTCGAAGCCGGGGCCGGATGGGATGACCTGGCAGTCGAGGTCACCGCTGCCGGTGTGCACCTGGAACAGCCCGATGCCCTCGACGATCTCGTCGGTCTCGCTGTACCAGTCGCTGAGGAAGACCGCGTTGACCGATGCCACGACCGGCCCCTCCAGACGCGCCATCATGTCCACCCAATGAAGTCCCCGCTTGATGTTCTTGCGCAGGTTGTACGTGGAGTCGGTCACGTTCTGCGAACCCATGAACGCGGTGTGGCCGTCGACGACGAGCAGCTTGCGGTGGTTGCGCAGATCGGGACGCTGGTACTTCCCGCGCAGCGGCTGCACCGGCAGCATCAGCTGCCACGTCGCTCCCATCGCATCGAGTCGCCGGCACGTCTGCGCGTAGAACGGCTTGCCGCGGTTGGCCCAGTGATCCAGCAGCACCCGCACGACGACACCGCGCTTCACGGCATCCTCGAGGGCATCGAAGAATCCGGCCGTGGTGTCGTCGCACTGCAGGATGTAGAACTCGGCGTGCACGTACGTGGTCGCCTGACGGATCGCCGCAGCCATCTCGTCGATGCTGTCCTGATAGCCGGAGATGATGGTCGCGGCGTTCTCGCCCGACAGCGGCATCGCCCCGAGGTTGCGGTTGAGGCGGACGAGCTGTGCGAACCACTGCGGTGGATCGGGGCGCAGGGTGCCCAGGTCGAGCCCGTGACTCGTCGTGCGGATGTAATCGTTGATCTGCTGCTGCTTCTTGCGGCGCTTGCGAGGCAGCCGAGGATTGCCGATCAGCAGGAACAGCAGCACACCGATGATCGGGATGAAGTAGATCGCCAGCAGCCAGGCCATCGCGGCCGTCGGGCGGCGGTTGCGAGGCACGATGATGATCGCCAGGATGCGCACGGTGACGTCGGTGACGAAGACCAGGATCACCCAGGCGAGCGCCCATCCGGTCTGATCCACGTCGCTCTCCCCGCTGTCGGACTCCGCTCAGCGTATCGAGAACGGGCGACTCAGGTGGCGCGCGGCGCCTCGGGGCTCGCCGGGTCGGCAGCGCCGACGGGCGGCAAGCCGCGCTTGGCGCGTTCTTCGTTCTCGATGCGCGCGTGGACCCGACGCTCGGAGCGGTCCATCCGGATGATGGCGCGCAGCACGAACACGAACAGTCCCAGCACGACGACGGTCGGCAGCAGCGACCAGGCGACGGCGGTCCAGTACGAGTCCATGGCTCCATGGTACGCCGCCGCGTGCAGGCTCCTCCCCAGAAGCGAGTGGGTCGCGGGTTGTCCACGACGGCGCCGCCGACGCGCAGCTCCCGCGCCCGCACGCCCAGACTCTCGGCATGTCCACGATCGTCCGCGCCGCCGATGCGGCACAGTTCCTCTCCGTTCTTCCGCACCTGCTCGGCTGCACGCCGCGCGACAGCGTCGTGGTCGTGCCCTTGTCGCAGGGACGCACGCTCGGCGTGATGCGGGTCGACCTTCCGTCCGAGACCGCGGCGGCCGGCGCCGCCGCCAGCATCATCGGCATGGCCTGTCGAATCGTCGACGTCGAGGCGGTGGTACTGGTCGTCTACACGGATGCCGAGATCGGCGACGATCCGTCGCCACGTCTCCCCCACCCGGCGGTCATCGCCGCCCTCCGGACGCGCGCCGACGAGTGCGGGCTGCCGGTCGCGGAGGTCTTCGTCGTCGCCGCGAACGGCTGGGGATCGGCGCTGTCGAATCGGCTGCCGCCCGGCGGCCACGACCGCGCACGCATCGCCCCGCGCGACGATCTGCCGCCCGAAGCCGTGGACGGCCCACCCGCGGTGGACCAGGCGGCCGGCGCACAGTTGCCGATACCCGGCGCTGCGCGTCGGCGGGCCGTCGGACAGGCGCTGCGGTCGCTGGACGCGGCACTCGAGACCATCTGCGGCATCCCGCGGGTGAGTGGGGCCGCGCCCGATCGCATCGACCCGGCGGCGCTGGAGGCCGCGTGCGCGCTCGACGACCTCCCGGCGCTGTTCGAGCGCGCACTGTCGTGGAACCCGGATGATCTGGCTCCCATGGATGCCGCGTCGATCGGCTGGTGCCTCGCCCGCGCAGGACTGCGCGACGTCGCGCTCGTGCAGTGGGCCAGTGACGTCGACGGCGGAGATGCGGCCATGGAGGCCCAACGGCGCTGGGAGGACGGCGAGCTGTATCCGAGCGATCTCGCCGAGGTGATGTGGGGCGACGGCCCGCGACCCGATGCCGAGCGTCTCGACGCGGCGCTGCGCCTGGCGCGCAACGTCGCCGCCCTCATGCCGAAGAAGCGCCGGGCGGGCGCTCTGGCGGTGTGCGGTTGGATTGCCTGGGCGCGTGGACGCTCCACCCACGCCGACGCCTACGTCCGCCAGGCACTCCACGCCGACCCCCGGCACGGCCTGGCCGAGATCGTCGGGTCGTTCGTCGCCGCCGGACACCTGCCCGACTGGGCGTTCCGTGCGCGGTAGAGATCAGGCCGGCGCCTGGTCGAGCTCACCGAAACCGTCGTCGACGAGCCGACGAACCGTTTCGACGGCGGCAGCGGCATCCGGTCCGCTCGCGCTGATGCGCACGGTGGCGCCGCCCCCGGCTCCCAGCGCGAGCAGCCCGATCATGCTGCGGGCGGATGCCGGGCCGGCACCAGTCGTCAGGTTCGCGATCGAGACGTCCGCATCGAAGGCGCCGACGGCCTTGACGACGAGGGCCGCCGGCCGCGAGTGCAAGCCCATCGGATTGCGCAGCACCGCCTCGACGGACGCGTCGGATCCGAGGGCGCCGGCGGGCGCGTCGGAGGCCGCGGGGGGCATCGGCGCGTCCGCGGATGCCGCAGGGGCGTGCGCCTGCTTCGCCGCGAGCGCTGTCGACACCTCGTTCGCAACGTCGTCGAGGCCTCCGCCCGCCGCCGCTCGCACGAGCCCCGCGGTGATCCCCTCCACGAACGGCCCGTCGCTGATACGCACCGCAACGGTGCTCGTCCGCAGATCCAGAGCGAGCTCCGAGCTGAGCACCGCTGAGCCGAGATCGGTGATGATCAGCACACCGTCGGCGTCGGCGAGCGCATCGATGGCGTCTGCGATGGCCGCCGCGTCCGTGCCGAAGCTCCCGTCTGCTCCCGAGGCGATCCGCACCGCCGGGGCCTCGCCGTGGATCATCTGCATCCCGAGATCGACGGCGGCCTGGGCCAGAGCTTCACTGTGCGAGACGATGACGAAGCCGATCACGCGGCTTCCCCCGCGGCGGCGTCCGCGAATGCTCTCAGCAGCAGGGCTGTCGACGCCGACCCCGGATCGACGTGACCGGCACTGCGTTCACCCAGGTACGAGGCGCGGCCCTTCCGGGCGACGAGCGGCTCGGTGTCGGCGCTGCCCTGCTCGGCCGCGTCGGCTGCGGCCGCCGCGGCATCGGCGAGTGTCGCTCCTCCCGACAGGGCGGCCTCGAGTGCGGTCAGCGCCGGACCGAACGCGTCGATCATCGTCTTGTCGCCCGGCTGCGCGTGACCTCGCGCGACGACCGCAGCGACGCCGGCCGACAGCGCGTGCGCCCACTCCGCGGCCGACATCGATGCTCCGGCGGGCGCGTTCTTGCCCATGTCGAGGAAGAGGGTGCCGTAGAGCGAGCCGCTCGCTCCACCGACCTTGCTGACGAGGGTCATGCCGACGGCTTTGAAGAACTCCGGAACGCTCTGCGGCGGTGTGGCATCCAGCTTCGCGACGATCGCGGTGAAGCCGCGGAGCATGTTGGTGCCGTGATCGGCGTCGCCGATCGCGGAGTCGAGCGCGGTCAGATGGTCGGCCTCTGTCGTCAGGCGGGCGTCGCTGAGCCGCACCCACCGGTCGAGAACATCGAGGGTCACGGTGTCCGTCGTCGCGGCATCCGTCATCTCAACGTCCCCACCGCAGGGCGCTCGTCTCGACGGGAGCATCCCACAGGCGCAGCAGCTCGTCGTCGGCGCGCAGAAGGGTGAGAGAGCAGCCCGCCATGTCGAGGCTCGTGACATAGTCGCCGACGAGGCTGCGGGCGACCGTGACGCCCTTCGCCGCGAGGGCGTCGGCGATGTCGGCGTACATCACGTACAGCTCGATGAGCGGCGTGCCACCGAGCCCGGTCAGCAGAGCGATCACCGGAGCGCCCGTGAAGTCCAGGTCAGCGGTGATCGCTTCGACGAGCTCGGCGGCGATGTCGTGCGCAGGGGCCAGGGGCACGCGCGTGCGCCCTGGCTCGCCGTGGATGCCGACACCCATCTCCATCTCGTCATCCGGCAGATCGAAGCTCGGGTGACCGACCGCGGGCACGGTGCAGCTGGTCAGCGCCACGCCCATCGAGCGCCCGTGCGAGGCGACGTGCTCGGCGACGGCCTTGACCTCCGCCAGGCTCTTACCCTCGGCCGCCGCCGCCCCGGCGATCTTCTCGACGAGCAGGGTCGTGCCGACACCGCGACGCCCGGCTGTCCACGTCGAGTCCTTCACCGCGACGTCGTCGGCGACGATCACCGACTCCGAGGCGATGCCCTCGTCGGCGGCCAGTTCGGCCGCCATCTCGAAGTTGAGCACGTCACCCGTGTAGTTCTTGACGATGAAGAGCACGCCCGCACCGGAATCGACGGCCTGGGCCGCGGCCAGCATCTGATCAGGCGTCGGCGAGGTGAACACCTCGCCCGCGCACGCGGCATCGAGCATGCCCGCGCCGACGAAGCCGCTGTGCAGGGGTTCGTGTCCCGAACCGCCGCCCGAGATCAGCGCGACGCGACCCTCGCGGGGGGCGTTGCTGATGACCACGCGGTTCTCATGGTCGACGGTGAGCTCGGGGTGGGCGGCCGCGACGCCGCGCAGGGCATCGGCGAGCACCGATTCGGCCGAGTTGATGAGCTTCTTCATGCGCGGATCTCCTCTTCACTGAGTTGTCGCAGGTGGTTCTCGCCGGCGTTCTTCGACGGCCTCGTCGCGGGGGTGGCTTTTCGACATCATCGACTGCGATTCGTCTATGTCGAATATCTGCCCCATTTGCACCCGTGTCAAGAGGTAGTGTGACGTCAACCGTCCGCGCGCGAAAGGTCTCGGGATGATCCAGTCCATCGACCGCGCCGCGCGCATCCTCTCCCTGCTGCAGGGTGCGCGGCGCCTCGGCATCAGCGAGTTCGCCGTCGCCCTCGACCTGCCGCCGTCGACGGTGCACGGCCTCGTGAAGTCGCTGCAGGAACACGGTCTGGTGATTCAGGAGGCGCGCGGCAGCCGCTACGCCCTCGGCCCGGCGCTGCTCACCCTCTCGAGCGTGTACCTCGACACCCTCGACGTGCGCGCACGGTCGCTGCGGCGCATGCACGACCTGTCGCATCGCACCGGACTCGCCTGTCGGCTGGGTGTCGCGCACAACACGGACGTCCTCGTCATCCACCACGATCGCCGGCCCGACGGCACGGAGCAGATGCCCGAGACGGGGATCACCCTCCCGGCCCACGCCTCCGCCCTCGGAAAGGTGCTGCTCGCCTACGACGACGACATCCGCACGGAGGTGCTCGCCCACCCCCTGGCCGACCTGACCGGCGACACGGTCACCGACACGGCCGCGCTGCAGGAGCAGCTGATCGTCGTGCGGGACGGTGCGCTGGCGACCGAGAACGAAGAGGCCGTCATCGGCGACGCCTCCGTCGCCGTTCCGGTCGCGGGCGAGGACGGCACGGTGATCGCGGCGCTCGGGGTCGTCTTCCCCGCGCCGGCATCGGAGCTGGATGCCGCAGTCCTCAAGGAACTGCGCGACGCGGCACAGGCGATCTCCCGCGACCTGGGAGCTCCGAGCTGGCCGCCCCGAGCGGGCGCGGCGGTCTGATCAGCGCCACGGGCCGTTGAGCGCGCGCAGCGCGTCGACGCGCCCCGCGGGCTACTTCACCAGCGGGAAGAGGATCGTCTCGCGGATGCCGAGTCCGGTGATCGCCATGAGCAGTCGGTCAATGCCCATTCCCATGCCGCCGGTCGGGGGCATGCCGTGCTCGAGCGCGCGCAGGAACTCCTCGTCGACGCGCATCGCCTCATCGTCACCACGGGCCGCGAGCTTCGCCTGCTCGACGAAGCGCTCGCGCTGGATGACGGGGTCGACGAGCTCGGAGTATCCCGTCGCCAACTCGAAGCCGCGCACGTACAGGTCCCACTTCTCGACGACACCCGCGACGGTGCGGTGCTCGCGGACGAGCGGCGAGGTGTCCAGGGGAAAGTCCATGACGAAGGTCGGCCGCTCCAGGCCGCCCTTCACGAAGTGCTCCCACAGCTCTTCGACGTACTTGCCGTGCGTCGCGACCTTCTCGGGCACCTCCACGCCCACCGACGCGGCGAGCGCCTTCAGCTCGTCCAGCGGGGTCTCGGGCGTGATCGGAGTGCCCGCGGCATCCGAGAGGGACGCGTACATCGAAATGCGATCCCACTGTCCGCCGAGATCGAACTCCGTACCATCGGCCCACGTGACCGTCGTCGAGCCGGCCACGGCGATCGCCGCGTTCTGGATGAGCTCCTGCGTGAGGTCGGCGATGCCGTTGTAGTCGGTGTAGGACTGATAGGCCTCGAGCATCGCGAACTCGGGGCTGTGGGTGGAGTCGGCACCCTCGTTGCGGAAGTTTCGGTTGATCTCGAACACGCGGTCGATGCCGCCGACGACGGCGCGCTTGAGGAAGAGCTCGGGAGCGATGCGAAGGTACAGCTCGGCGTCGAACGCGTTCGAGTGCGTCACGAAGGGCCGCGCCGCCGCCCCGCCGTGCTGCACCTGCAGCATCGGAGTCTCCACCTCGAGGAAGCCGTGATCGGTGAAGGTCTGGCGCAGCGACGCATTCACCTTGGCGCGCGCGATGACCGTCTCCCGCGCCTGATCGCGGGCGATGAGATCGAGGAAGCGCGAGCGCACCCGGCTCTCCTCGCTCAGCTCGCTGTACAGGTTCGGCAGCGGCAGCAGCGCCTTCGCCGCGATCACCCAGTCGGTGACCATGATCGACAGCTCGCCGCGGCGGCTGGAGATGACCTGACCGGTCACCGAGACGTGGTCGCCGAGGTCGACGAGGTCCTTCCAGGCCTGCAGCGACTCCTCGCCCACTTCGGCGAGCGACACCATCGCCTGGATGCGGCTGCCGTCGCCGGCCTGCAGCGACGCGAAGCACAGCTTGCCCGTATTGCGGCTGAACACGACGCGTCCGGCGACCGACGCGGTGACACCGGTCTCGGCACCGGCCTCGAGATCGGCGTAGCGCGCGCGCAGAGCGGCGATGGTGTCGGAGACCGGGACGGTCACCGGGTAGGCGCCGCCCGCGGCATCCGCCCGCTCGGCAAGCAGCCGCTCGCGCTTGGCGAGGCGTACCGCCTTCTGCTCGTGCACGTCGGCGAGGTCCGCTCCCTCGGCGTCAGGGGCGGCCGGGACGGGCGTGGACGCGGCGTTCGGCGTCTGAGTCATGGTGCGGGGCTCCTCGGAATCGACGTTCCAGTCTATCGAGGCCCGCCCGCGCGCCCTCCGGCGCACCGCGACCCGCGCGGTCAGCCGCCGAGGACGTCGTCGATCAGCGGCGACCCGTCCTGCAGCGCCCGGTCGACGGCGGAATGCACGAGCGCCGAGAGGTAGCGTCCGGGTTCCTCGATGCCGGCCGAGCGCAGCAGCGACGTCGATTGGCGGACGACGGATGCCGAGAACGCCGTCGCTGTCGCGATGGCCTCGCCGTAGGCGGCGCGGTCGGCTTCGGCGACGACGACGGGCTCGCAGCCCAGCTCGACGGCGAGCGCCTGCGCGATCGGCAGCACCGCGGCCGGCGCCGTGACCGCCGCGAACGCATCGTGCAGCTGCCGGAGGTCCATCGAGCTGCCCGTGAAGGTGACTGCGGGATGCACCGCGAGCGGGATCGCGCCGCGGCGCGCCGCGGGGGCGAGCACATCGGTCCCCCACGCGGGATCGGTGTGCAAGACGAGTTGCCCGATCTGCCAGCGATCGAGTTCGGCGAGACCGGCGACCAGGCTCGGCAGTTCGTCGTGCGGAACGGCGATCACCACGAGCTCGCTGCGGCGCACGATCTCGTCGGCGTCGAGCACGGGAACCCCGGGCAGAATCGCTTCGACCCGGTCGCGGTCGGAGCCGGCCGTGATGCCGACGAGGGCGTGTCCGGCGCCGGCGAGAGCCGCCCCGATGACGGGGCCGACGCGCCCGGCGCCGATGATCCCCACTCCCAGTCTGCTCGCGCCGCTCATGCGCGTCCTTCCTCTTCGTCGATGGTCGCGATCGTCGTCGGTGTCGGGTCGGCCGGCGGCGCGGCATCCCACCGGTGTGAACGATCGCTCGCGGCGGCCGCGATCACCGCCGTCGCCGCCTGCTGCCACACGGCGACCGCATCGTCTCGGTCGAGCGCCCCGACGGCTCCGGGCACCTGCCCGGCGACGGTGTGCCCGGTGAGGGTCGCCGCCTTCTGCGAGCGGCCGATCGGGCCCTGAGACAGCGCCACCGACTGCAGGCGCGCGAGCGGGAGGATCACGAGCGAGCGCCAGATGAGTCCGCGGCGAAGCAGGATCGCGTCGGGGGTGAGCAGCACACCGTTGCGACGCCACGACAGCGGCCGCAACCACCACGCGCGCCGCGGGGTCGTCACGTACGGGTCGCTCTCGTCGTACGGGCCGAGCAGGCCGTGCACGACCAGTTCCTGCCACTGCGCAGCCGAGATCCCGGGAAGGAACAGGCGGAGCACCCGCTCGACGTCGTCGCGGGTGCCGACGGGCAGCACGTCCGCGAACTGCTGCGACTGCGCGTCATTGGCCGAGCGCCCCGAGAGCCGGTTGACCCGGATCGACCACCAGCCGCAGCCGCGCCAGAGCAGCGGCTGACGGATCTCGAAAGCGTGCACGCGTCCCGGCGGCAACGTCTCGGTGATGGTCGTGAACAGTCCGAAGGTGATGCGCACCCCCGAGGGCGTGGGGGCGATCGAGTAGCGCAGCGCGCGGGTGATCGTACGGAACCAGTAGGCCGCGAACCCCAGCGCGGCCGGCACGAGCGTGAACAGCACCCAGGGGGTGCCGACGACCGAGCCGACGATGATGGCGGCGACCACGACCAGCAGCCACAGCGTCGACCCCGACAGCAGCCGAGAGCCGATGAGTCTTCCCGGCGGGATGTGCACGACGGATGCCGGTTCGGCGACGGGTTGTTCGGCGCCGTCGATCAGCCCGGTGAGCGCCGCGCTGACGGTGGCGACGGCAGCCCGCCCGCGGGGCACGGATCCTGCGGCATCCGAGGCTCGCGCGAGCTGGCGGCCGGAGGCGAGGCGAAGGATGTCGGCGCGCACGGCCTCGGCGTTGGTGGTCGAGAGGTATTCGAGCTTGACGTTGCTGTCGAGTCCCGCGCCGACGACCTCGAGCTTGGCCGCGCCCAGGAGCCGCGCGACCATCGGGCGGGTCAGGTTGACGCCCTGCACCCGATCCAGCGGCGCGCGGCGGTGGGTGCGGAAGAGGATGCCGCTTCGCACCTCGACGTCGTCGCCGGTGATGCGCAACGTGTGGAAGCGCCACGACAGCCAGAAGCCGCCCAGCAGGAGCAGCAGTACGGCCAGCACCGCCACAAGCGCGAGCAGGATGAGGTTGTTGCTGACGACGTAGTCGACGGGGTCGGCCTCGTAGCGTTCCAGGTCGGCGACGGCCGGGAAGAGCCAGCCGATGATGCGGTCGCGCAGGTTCGTGATGACGATGCCGAGCACGACGACGAGGAACAGCCCGCCGCGCAGCACGGGCGTCAGGGGGTGCAGCCGGTGCCACTCGCCGTCGCTGAGCGGCGAGCGCACGTCGGCGACGGCGGCGGGATCGGTCACAGGCCGGTCCGTCGGGTCTCTGCCACCGCGATCAGGGTGTCGCGCAGCAGCTCGGCGGCGGGCTGCGTGAGCCCGGGGATCACGACACCGGTGGTCGCCGCGGCGGTCACGAGCTTGAGCTGAGCGATGCCGAAGACCCGGTCGAGGGGACCGTGGGTGATGTCGACGAGCTGCATCCGGCCATAAGGAACCGCGACCATCCTCTGCCAGAGGATGCCGCGGCGGAACACGAGGTCGTCCTCGCGCAGCTGGTAGCCGTAGGCGCGGGCCTGGCGCGGGAGGATCACGAGCGTCCACACCGTCACGACCGTGACGACACCCGCCGGAATCCACACCCAGCCGAGCCGCAGCAGGACGGCGCCGACCACCGCGGCGGCGAGGACCAGCGCGAGGACGGCGAGCGTCGAGATCAGCCGCACCCAGACGTAGTTGCGCGACAACAGGTGCCAGGTGCCGTCGCCGAGCGGCAGCCGGTTGGCGCTGCGCGGCTCGAGGAGGCGGTCGTAGGTCCCCGCGTCGAGCACGCCACCCCCGGGCTCGAGGTCAGTCGTGGTGGGAGAGGCCGAATCCTGGTTCGGGAGGTCCGGGGTGTTCGTCATCGTCGTCCTTCCGGATGGTGCAGAGGTGCTCGGCGACGAGCCCCGCCGCGACCAGCACGAGGCCGCCGACGATCGCGGCGATCACCGGTCCTGTCGAGCCTAACGAGGGCGCGACCGGTCGCGTGATCAGGAAGGCCAGAAGTCCCGCCGCGACACCGGCGACACCGGCGCCGACGAGGGTCGACGCCTTGGCCAGCATCGCGACGCGGACGGCCCGGAAGGGATCGACCGGCGCGGTCTGCGCACCGGCGGTCGCCCGACGGATCGGCAGGGCGAACAGCACGAGGGCGATGCCGAGCAGCACGAGCAGGATCGGCAACAGGAACGACGGCGTGAAGGTGGGGCGTCCTGTCGCCGTCAGCACCTGGTCGACGGCGAACCCGAGGAACACGCCGATCGCGATGGCGACGACGATCGTGCCCGCTTTGGTGCGCTTCACGCCGCGCCCCCGTCCGGCGCCGGCTCTGCATCCGCGGACGCCTCGGCATCGCGCAGGTCTGCGAGGAGGTCGCGCACGCGACCGACGCCGGGCAGCACGGCCTCGGGGTCGACCTGCAGCCACGGCTCGAGCACGAACGTCCGCTCCGCCGCGCGCGGGTGCGGCACGGTCAGCGCCGGATCGTCCGAGCGCACGTCGCCGTAGGCGATGAGATCGAGATCGAGCGTGCGGCTCTGCCAGCGGAGGTCATCGACCCGGCGTGGCGGGCGCCCGTGCGCCTCTTCGATCGCGTGGAGGTACCCGAGCAGCACGGAGGGGGCGAGGCGGGTCGTCACGAGCGCGACGGCGTTGAGGTATGCGGGGGCCTCTTCATCGGGACCGTCCAGCGTCAGCGCCACCGTCTCGATGGGCGCTGAGGCGACGACACGCGTCGTCAGCGGCAGACGCGCGAGCTCTTCGAGGGCCGCCGTCATCGTCGCCTGCCGGTCGCCCAGGTTCGCGCCGATCGCGATCACCGCGACCGTCTCGGCGGAGTCGCGGGCGGGCATGTCGTCGGAGAAGCCCTGCGCGAGGCGGCGGTTCATGTGGGCACTCCTTCACGAGCGCGACGGATCGTCACGCTCACGTCGTCGAACGGCACCGTGATGGGCGCCTGCGGTTTGTGGATCGTGACCTCGACGGCATCCACCCGGGCGTACGCGAGGGCCCGATCGGCGATGCGCTGCGCGACGGTCTCGAGGAGGTCGGCCGGGTCTCCGGAGAGCACCGCGGCGACCTGGTCGGCGAACTCGCCGTAGTGCACGGTGTCGGCCACGTCGTCGCTGCGGGCGGCGTCGGCGAGCGAGAGCTCCAGCACGACGTCAGCGATGAAGACCTGGCCCTCGCGACGCTCGTGCTCATAGACCCCGTGGTAGCCGGTGGCCCGGATGCCGGTGAGGGTGATCCGGTCGCTCATGCGCCTCCTCCGTCGTTCTCACCGCTCCACCGCGCCCACACCGCGAGCGCGTCGCGGGTGGCTGCGGCGTCGTGCACGCGCACGGCCCACGCTCCGGCCTGCGTCGCGAGCACGCTCGTGACGGCGGTCGCGAGGTCGCGTCGCCGGGTCGAGACCTCCGCGCCGTCGGCAGGCGCGAGCGCCTCCGCGAGGAAGCGCTTGCGGCTGGTGCCGACGAGTACCCGCGGCCCGATCGCGACGATGCGCTCGAGGGCGCGCAGCGCCTCCCAGTTCTGCGGGCCGCGCTTGCCGAAGCCGATTCCCGGATCGAGGATGACCCGCTCGGGCGAGATCCCCGCGGCCGCGGCGGCCTCCGCGCGTCCCTCGAGCTCGGCGACGAGGTCGCGGACGAGGTCCGCGTAGGCCGCATGGGCGTACATGTCGGCGGAGTGGCCGCGCCAGTGCTGCAGGACGACGTCGACGTCGGATGCCGCGACCACCCCGAGCATGTCGGTATCTGCCAACCCGCCCGAGACGTCGTTGACGATGCGCGCGCCGGCATCGATCGCCGCCTGCGCGGTGCTCGCGTTCATCGTGTCGATGCTGACGAGAGCGCCCTCCGCCGCGAGCGCCGCCACCACGGGCAGCACGCGCGCCTGCTCCTCGGCCGGGGTCACCCGCTCGGCGCCCGGCCGCGTCGACTCTCCGCCGACATCGAGGATGTCGGCGCCGTCGATGCGCAGCGACAGGCCGTGCGCGATCGCGGCGTCGGCCGCGAGGAAGCGCCCGCCGTCGCTGAACGAGTCGGGGGTGACGTTGACGATGCCCATGATCGCGGTCATGCGGGCGTCCCCGTCACGAGCATCATGATCTCGGCGCGTGCAGACGGCTCGGCCAGCTCGCCGCGCGCGGCGATGGTGATCGTCGCGGCATCCGGCTGACGTCCCCCACGCATCGTGACGCACTCGTGGCGTGCGGCGAGCACGACGAGCACCCCGCGCGCATCGAGGGCCGCGGCGATGGTGTCGGCGATCTGCTCTCCCAGCCGTTCCTGCACCTGCGGGCGGGCCGCGAGCACGTCGACGACCTTGGGGAGCGCCCCGAGGCCCACCACCTGCTCACCCGGCAGGTACGCGATGTGCGCACGCCCCGCGAAGGGCAGCAGGTGATGCTCGCAGACGGAGCGGAAGCGGATGTCGCGCAGCAGTACCGCACCGGAGGGCAGCGTGTCGGGCGCCGGCCCGCGCGAGACGCTGATGGTGTGGGCGAGCGGCTCGGCGGCATCCTGCCCCACCCCGGAGAAGAAGTCCGCGTAGGCGTCGGCGACCCGCTGCGGGGTCGCCTTCAGCCCCGGGCGGTCGGGGTCCTCCCCGATCGCGACGAGGATGTCGCGCACGGCGGCGGCGACGCGGTCTCGATCGACGGCCACGTCACGAGCCTAGGCGGTTGCGGGGCGCGCCTGCCCGCTCGGACGCCGCTGCGCCGCCGTCTGCGCCGCGGGCTGCTCCTCCGCGACGGATGCCGCAGCCAGCCCGGCCTCGTCCTGACGACGGGGCACGTCCACCGGCGGCAGCATCGAGACGGGGCGGTCGTCGCTGGAGAGCCACTGCGGGCGCGGCGGCAGCTTCTTGACGTCGCGGAAGATCTCGGCGAGCTCGAGGTGGTCGAGCGTCTCCTTCTCCAGGAGGGCGAGGGCGAGCTTGTCGAGGATGTCGCGGTTGGCGTTGATCACCTCGTAGGCCTCGTTGTGGGCCTGCTCGATGAGATCGCGCACCTGCTTGTCGACGCGCTCGGCGATGCGCTCCGAGAAGTCGCGGCCGTGACCCATGTCGCGGCCCATGAAGACCTCGCCGGACGACGAGCCGAGCTTGACGGGTCCGACATCGGTGGTCATGCCGTACTCGGTGACCATCTTGCGGGCAATGCCGGTGGCCTTCTCGATGTCGTTGCTCGCACCGGTGGTCGGGTCGTGGAAGACGATCTCCTCCGCGACACGGCCGCCCATGGCGTAGGTGAGCTGGTCCTGCAGCTCGTTGCGGGTGACCGAGTACTTGTCCTCCAGCGGCAGCACCATCGTGTAACCGAGGGCCTTGCCGCGCGGGAGGATGGTGACCTTCGTGACCGGGTCGGTGTTGTTCATCGCCGCCGCCGCGAGGGCGTGACCACCCTCGTGGTACGCGGTGATGAGCTTCTCCTTGTCCTTCATGATGCGCGTGCGACGCTGCGGACCGGCGATGACGCGGTCGATGGCCTCGTCGAGTGCGCGCATGTCGATGAGCTGCGCGTTGGAGCGCGCCGTGAGCAGCGCGGCCTCGTTCAGCACGTTCGCGAGGTCGGCACCGGTGAAGCCGGGCGTCTTGCGCGCGATGACGGCGAGGTCGACCGAGGGCGAGAGCGGCTTGCCGCGGCCGTGCACCTCGAGGATGCGCTGGCGACCCTTGAGGTCGGGGGCATCCACGCCGATCTGACGGTCGAAGCGGCCCGGGCGCAGCAGCGCCGGGTCGAGGATGTCGGGACGGTTCGTGGCGGCGATGACCAGCACCGAGGCCTTCGGGTCGAAGCCGTCCATCTCGACGAGCATCTGGTTGAGTGTCTGCTCGCGCTCGTCGTGACCGCCGCCCATGCCGGCACCGCGGTGGCGGCCGACGGCGTCGATCTCGTCGATGAAGATGATCGCCGGCGCGTTCTCCTTGGCCTGGTTGAACAGATCGCGCACGCGGCTCGCGCCGACGCCCACGAACATCTCGACGAAGTCGGAGCCGGAGATGGAGTAGAACGGCACGCCGGCCTCGCCGGCGACGGCGCGCGCGAGCAGGGTCTTACCGGTTCCGGGAGGGCCGTACAGCAGCACGCCCTTCGGGATGCGGGCGCCGACCGCCTGGAACTTCGCCGGGTCCTTCAGGAAGTCCTTGATCTCCTGCATCTCCTCGATGGCCTCGTCGGCACCGGCGACATCGGCGAAGGTGACCGTCGGGGTCTCCTTCGTCACGAGTTTCGCGCGCGACTTGCCGAACTGCATGACCTTGCTGTTGCCGCCCTGGGCCGCGGAGAAGAAGAACCAGAAGAGCAGACCCAGCAACAGGATGGGGATGAGCAGCGACAGCAGGCTCTCGAAGAAGGTGGTGCGCGGGACGACGTCGTTGTAGCCGTCCTTCGGGGTCGCGGCATCCACGGCCGAGACGACCTCGTTGGCGCGCGCGCCGACGTAGTAGAACTGCACCTGTGTGGCGCCCTGGAACGGCGCGGACAGGGTCATGTCGACGCGCTGGTCGCCGTCGGTGTTGGTCACCTGGGTGACGGTGCCGCCCTTCAGGAGCGTCAGACCCTCCTGCGTCGTGATCTGCTTCGCGCCCGTGAGCGTCGAGATCAGCGACATGCCGATCAGCAACAGGGCGCCGATGAGCAACACGTAGACGAACGGGTTGCGGCTGAGCTTCTTGAAGTCCATGATCCGCTCAGGCTACCGCGCGGCAACTATGGGGCGTCTGTGCATTCGCCACAGGCGAACCGGGAGCGGCCGCGCACCCCCCGGTCGTTGAGCGAGCGCAGCGAGTCGAACGCCCTGCGCTGCGTTCAGCTGTAGACGTGCGGCGCGAGCACCGCGACGTCGCGGAGGTTGCGGAAGCGCTCGTCGTAGTCGAGGCCGTAGCCGACGACGAAGTCGGTGGGGATGTCGAAGCCGACGTAGCGGCAGTCGATCTCGACCTTGGCCGCCTCGGGCTTGCGCAGCAGCGCGAGGATCTCGATCGAGGCGGCGCCGCGCGACGCGAAGTTCTCCAGCAGCCAGCTGAGGGTCAGGCCCGAGTCGATGATGTCCTCGACGATCAGCACGTGCTTGCCGGTGAGGTCGGTGTCGAGGTCCTTGCGGATCTGCACGACACCGCTGGACTTCGTGCCGGCGCCGTAGGACGACACGGCCATCCAGTCGATGACGACGTCGCGGCGAAGCTTCCGCGAGAAGTCGGCCATCACCATGACGGCGCCCTTCAGCACGCCGATCAGCAGCAGATCCTTGCCGGCGTAGTCGGCCTCGACGCGCGCGGCGAGCTCACCGAGCTTGTCGTGGATCTGCTCCTCGGTGACGAGGACGGTGGACAGCTGGTCAGCGATGTCGGCTGCGCGCATTCCTCGATTTTAGGCACGCGTCGCTCACCGGTTGGACGCTAGTGATCGCCGCGGACGGTTTGGGGACTCACGATGGCGAGATCGAGGGCTTCGGCCTTGCCGGGAGCCGTGGAATACCACGCGATCTCCACATACCACCCGTCCTTGCGGTAGCCGTCGATCGTTCGCTCGCCGTCGGCGCGGACGTTCTTCTCCGACCAGCCTCCGGCGGTGAGGTGGGCGGCCATGGCCGCCGCCACATCCTTCGCCGCGTTCGCGACGGGAGCGGGGGTGACCGAGCGGTCGACGTTCCACCACGCCGGCGCGTCCGCGTCCTCATGCGACGAGATGTCGGCGCCGAGCGTCATGCGGGAATTCAACGCGCCCGTCGTGCCGGCGAGGGTCGCAGGGATGGTGGCGATCAGCTCGTCACTGAGCTTCTCCGCCTGAGCACGGTAGTCGTCGAGTCGGCTGTGCTGCGGGGGGGACATGCAACCTCCCAAGGAGATGGATGCCGCGACGACCGCGGCCAGGACGAGGAGACGGCGCCTGTTCATTTGACCTCGATATAGTGCGGGCTGTAGTCCGGGCTATCGACTCCATCGATGAACACCGGGCCCGCCCCACTGTAGGTGTTGACGAGGTCGTCGGGGGCGAAGAGCTCGGCTTGGGACCCCGTGATCACGGCCACCATGTTGTCGAATGACGTCGAACCGCGGGTGAAGACCTTGCTGTGACTGTCGATCACGCCCGTACTCTCCATGTCGCCTTTGCCGTGATCGCTCGCATCCACGAACCCCGTCTCCAGCCGCGTCACGGAGGGCGCGTTCAGCGGCGACTGGCCGTGGATGGCATTCCAATCGCCGTTGTTGCCCTGGATCAGGCCGACGACGGCATCGTGTCGAGCCATCATCGAGTAGTGCGGCACGTGGGCCGTGTTCGGAAAGTCCTCGACGCCGGCGACCCCGCGCCCCATCCCCGCGGCGGAGACGTAGAGGATGCGGTCGGCGTGCATGCCCGCCTTCTCGGCGAGGCCGACGGTCGCCCCTCCGTAGCTATGCCCGAGCACCGTCATCGTCGCACCGGAGGGCACGTTCACGGAGTCGACGAACGACGCGAGGCGAGGCGCGAGCTTCTCGGAGTACGACGCCTGCGTCGCTTCGGGAATCGTCTGCGGGAACGCGCCGCCCGCCCACTGGAACACCGCCGAGTCGTAGCCGGACGCCAAGTAGAGGTCCTGCGCGCGACTTTCAGAGAAGTCCGCCATGTTGGCTCCGGTGCCCGGCACCGATACGGCGGTGTGCTTCACCCAGGCCGGGATGTCACCGGTCTGCGGATCGATCGGCCCGTAGTACGACCCGATGGCGGACGACGTAGGGTCGAACACCACGACGTTGACACCGACCTGCGACACCGGCTGGCGGTTCTCGTCCTTCCACTCCCACTTCTTCTCGAGCAGGTCCTGGTATGAGGAGACGTAGGTCTCGTGCTCCGCGATCCTCGCACGCAGCACCGAGATCAGCGCACTGGATCCGCGAGTGGGGTGCGCCGACAGCTCGTCGATCTGCTTCTGCAGATCGTCGACCTCGGATCGACGACGCGCGATCTCGTTCTGGATACTGATCCGATTTGCCGTGACACGGTCGCGCAGCGGGATGCCGTCGAGGTTTCCGATCACCAGCGGGTCGGCAGACGTCAGCTTCTCCCGCTGCGCGGGCCTCAGCGCGTTCCAGACCTCGCGGATCGTCTTCGGATCGCCGAGGCTCGCGATGGATGCCGCGGTGAGCGCACTCAGGTCGCCCGCCCATACCGACGTCGCCGCCGCCAGGCCCCCCCGCCGACACCGCGCCGCCGCGCCCGACGGCTGCCACCAAGGAGATGCCCCGGAGGCTGCGCGCGGTGCTGTCGTCCAGCGATTTCCGGTCGGCGTGCAGCCCGTTGTACTGACGAGCCGCGCTCCGGTAATCGTCGATGGCGCTCTGCCAGCGGGTCAGGTAGCCACGATCTGAGAGGTAGATGCTCGACGAGATGACCTGGTCCCACGGGATCGCCCATCCCACGACAGCCTCCGAGGCTTGGTTCATCGCTTCGTGGCGTCGCCGCTGCAACCGGTCATACAAGTCGGATGCCGTCTGCAACCGACGCGCGGCGAGCGCCTTCAAGCCGTCGAGGCTGGATGCGTAGTCGTTGAGGATGCGTGCCGCGTCGAGGCTGGCGGTCGACGCCTCGCTGAAGCGTTGCGTGAGCAGCGACGTGCGCGCGACGAGTGCGCCCGTGGTCTCGGACTTGGTGGAGCCGAGCTCGGCGGAAGCCGACGAGGTGTGCGACGAACGCTCGGTGAGGTCGGAGGAACGGTGTGTGAAGATCTGCGCGAGGCCACGGATGCCGTCGGGATCGCCCTGGGCCGGGTCGCCGTCGATCATGGGCAGGCTCATCGCACCCCTCCGCCTGATCTGCCCTGCGCGAGTGAGGTATCCGCATCGTCGAAGACCTGAGCGGCAGTCGACACGTCAGCCGAAGCCCGCGTCGCCACGTCGACGAGTGCGGCCAGCGCGCCCCTCACGATCGTCTCGACCTCACCGAGCGCCGCTTCGACCGTTGTCGAGCCGCACGCATCGGTGGCGTCGCACGCGCCCGCCACGGGAGTGCTGGCCGAGTTCAGTTGTGTCACAGCGGCACGCAGGTGTTCTTCGTCGACCCTCAGATCGCTCACCGTCGTCTCCGCTCTTTCGTATCCATCTTGTGCGATCCGCGTCCACGCGGCGATGGGGAGAACTGCCCTCGTGGCCTTCAGCCCGACACGCGTGCGTGTATGCCCCGGCGGGGTTCACGCGGATAGCGCTGTGAAGGTCACCCGCGCCCCGCGGCGGTGGGCGCGGCATCCGGGGAGGTCGATCGGGCCCTGGCCACGCCAGTCGGTGACGAGCCGGGCGACCTCAAGGGTCTGGGTGCGGGTGAGGCTCACGCCGAACTCGCTCGCGACGACGTGGCGGATGATGCGGTGACGCAGCGCGGGCGGGTTGGCGGCGAGCGCGGGCACCGACACCGCGATGCCGGCTTCGGCGTGCTCGACGATGTCTTCGATCGTCTCGTCGATCATCTCGGCGAAGGCGGCGGCATCCTCACGCAGCTGATCGCTCGTGCGGGCGAGCGCCTCGGCGACGCCGGGGCCGAGCTCGGCTTCGAGCACGGGCATGACGTCTTGGCGCACGCGAACACGCAGGAACCGGCGGTCGAGATTGTGCGGGTCCTCCCACGGCGGCAGGCCCGCCGCGGTGCAAGCGGCGCGGGTGGTTGCACGGCGCACGTCGAGCAGGGGACGCAGGATGCGGATGCCGTCTTCGACCCGGTCGGGCGACATGCCCCCGAGGCTCGCGGCCCCGGATCCGCGAGCGAGACCCACAAGCACGGTCTCGGCCTGGTCGTCGAGGGTGTGGGCGAGCAGGATCGCTTCGGCCCCGGCATCCTTCGCGGCGGCGAGCAGGGCGGCGCGGCGGGCATCGCGGGCGGCGGCCTCGGGCCCACCCTCCGCACCGACCTCGACGCGGATGACGCGGGCGGGCAGGCCCCGCTCCTCCGCGACGGCGGCCGCGCGGGCGGCGACGCGGTCGGATCCCGCCTGCAGACCGTGGTCGATGATCGCCGCGGATGCCGTGACCCCGGCTTTCGGCGCCTCGAACGCGACCGCGTCGGCGAGCGCGAGCGAGTCGGCGCCGCCGGACAGCCCCACCAGCACGGGACCGGAGACCGTCGCGAGGACGGCGCGCACCGCCCGACGGATCTCGGCGACGGCGGGGTCGAGGCTGGGGCGGTGGTCCACGGCATCCACGCTAGCGACTGCGAGCCTGCCGACTAGGCTGGATGCCGGCATCCACCAGACCCTCCGAAGGAGAACCAGCATGGGCGCATACGACGCCGTCATCGAGATTCCGCGCGGCAGCCGCGTGAAGTACGAGGTCGACCACGGCACCGGCCGGGTGTTCCTGGACCGCGTGCTGTTCACGCCGATGGGCTACCCCGCGAACTACGGCTTCTTCGAGGACACCCTCGGCGAGGACGGCGACCCGCTCGACGTGCTGCTGCTGCTCGATCGCGACCTGTACCCGGGTGTCATGGCCAAGGTGCGCCCGGTCGCCGTGCTGAAGATGCTCGACGAGGCCGGCGGCGACGACAAGGTCGTGGCGGTGCTCGCGAAGGACCCGCGCTGGGCGCACATCCAGGACGTCGACGACCTCGACGAGTGGACCAAGGGCGAGATCGGCCACTTCTTCGAGCACTACAAGGACCTCGAGCCCGGCAAGTGGGTCAAGGTCGACCAGTGGGCCGGCGCCGAAGAGGCCGAGCGCCTGGTCGCCGAGGCGTTCCAGCGCTTCCAGGACGAGGGTGCGCAGACCGCCACCCAGGGTGAGGGCCACGCCCCCAAGACCATCTGAGACCCGGTCTCACACGCGAAGAGCGGATGCCGGTCGGCATCCGCTCTTCTGCGTTGCAGCACTCGTCAGTAGACGTTGATGCCGTGGTCGTAGAGCACGGGTGCCGGGTCGATGCGCACGCCCTGCCAGTAGACCTCGAAGTGCAGGTGGCAGCCGGTCGAGACCCCGGTGTTGCCGACGTACGCGATGACGTCGCCCGCGTTGACCCACTGGCCGTAGCTGACGTTGTAGCCGCCGTCGACGATGTGGGCGTAGCCGGTGATGACGCCGCCGCCGTGGTCGACCTTGACGTAGTTGCCCCAGCCGTCGCCCCAGCCGGCGTAGACGACCCGGCCCGACGCGGCGGCGTAGATCGGCGACCAGCAGGCGGTGGCGAAATCGATGCCGCGGTGCCCGGTGACGCAGCCTCCGGGGCCGCAGATGGTGCCGCGGTTGCCGAACCACGAGCTGATGTAGCCGGATGCCGGGCGCACCCACCCATCCGTGCCGGCGGAACCGCCGCCACCGCCGCCGCCTCCGCCACCACCACCGCCTCCTCCGCCGCCGTTCCCGGCGTTGGCGGCCGCTTCGGCTTCGGCCTGCTTGCGGCGTTCTTCGGCGAGGGCGGCCTGGCGCGCCTCCTCGGCCTTGCGGGCGGCTTCGACGCCGGCCTGGTAGTCGGCGACCGTCTTCGCGGTCTGGTCCTGGAGGGCCGCGAGCTGGGCCTGGAGGGTGCCGAGGTTCTTGTCCTGCTCGGCGAGCGCGGCCTGGGCGGCGGTCGCGGCATCCTGCGCGGCCTGCATCTTCTGCTGCGCCTCCTGCTGGAGGCGGTCGCGCTCGTCGCGGGCGACCCTGGCCTTGTCGCTGAGGCTCTGCGCATTGTTGCGAGCGCTGACCGCGTCGGCGTAGACGCCGCGGTTGGCCGCGACGAGGCGGTCCATCGTGCCGAGCTTGGCGAGCAGGTCGTCGGCGCTGGCCGCGGAGCCGGAGAAGAAGAGCTCCATCGACGGATCGCCGCCGCCGGCGCGGTACTGCTGGGCGGCGAGGCGTCCGAGCTTCTTGGCCGTCTCGGTCGCGCGGGCGGACTCCGCATCGGCTTGACTCTGCAGCGCGGTTGCCTCGTCGGCGGCCTGCTCGAACGCTTCCTGAGCGGCGAGGTACTCGCTCGCGAGCCGCTGCGCTTCGGCCTGCTTCGCCTCGACGTCGGCCTGGAGCGCGGCGATCAGACCCTGGATGCGGGTGACTTCGGCGGCCTTGGCGGCTTCGTTGTTCTTGGCGTTCTGCACGTCGTCCCACGAGGGGTAGTCGGCCGCGAACGCGGAGGGGCTGAACCGCAGTCCGAAGGCACTGACGGCACCGAGGCTGAGGACGCCGAGGCCCGCGAGGCCGAGGGCGGAGCGCCGGCTCATCGGGCCGCGCAGGCCCGCCATTTCTGTGGCGGTCGGCGCGCAGCCGCAGTCTTCCGTCGAAGCGGACTTGTCGGTCTTCACCTCGAACCTCCGTCTTTCACGCGCGTCGACCCCCGCCATCCCGCGATGGCAACACACGTCACACTAACAACATTCGTCACATTCGCCCAGGGGTTTCTCGTGATGAAACCGCTGGGAGACCGGGGTCATTCGGAGGCTCGCACGCGCCGCACCCGCGGCCATCCTCCCCCGCGGAGAGCGCGCGGCACGGCATCCCACGCCCTCGATTTCCGATTTGCTGGATGATCTCTTATGCTTGAGCGTCGGTAAGAATGAGCCTCCGGGTTCGCTCGGCCCCATCGTTTAGCGGCCTAGGACGCCGCCCTTTCACGGCGGTAGCACGGGTTCGAATCCCGTTGGGGTCACTCTCCGACACACAACTGAATACGTATGGCCCTGTAGCGCAGTTGGTTAGCGTGCCGCCCTGTCACGGCGGAGGTCGCGGGTTCAAGTCCCGTCAGGGTCGCTCCGAGCGACGGGCCCTTTTCTTTCGAGATCGAGGGCCCTTCGTGTAGGACGCGGCAGATTCTTCAAGCGGATGCCGCGCGGCTCTGTAGCTCAGTTGGTAGAGCGCACGACTGAAAACACGGGATCGACGCCCGTCGGAGCCACACGGACCGTCGTTACAACGGTCCCAGAAACCCTCGCCTAGCTTCTACATGGCGGGGGTTTTGCTTTGCCCTGTTCAAGGGCGGTTTTCGCCTCCCGTCGCGGGAGGAACGGAGCAAGACGAAACGCGCCTCCTCTCTCCGGTCGTTGAACGAGCGGAGAGAGACGAAACGGGCTCTTCGGAGACGTTGTGCCGGTTTTGTGCCGGTTACGGCGCCTTTCGACGCGGCGAATGTCCGATGACATTGAATCTGTAGTCTCTGCTATTGATCTTGTGGTCGAGATTCGCAGGGTTGCGCGGCGGTAGACGACGGTTCAACGGACCGCCCTCATCCTCTCGTGCCATCGAATCTGTAGTTCGCCGGAACCTCCCGAGCGCGGTGAGCGGCCTTCGCCGTTGATTCTGTCGCCCGCAGGAAAATCCGCGTCGGCCGCGCTTCACGTCAGATTCGGCGAAGATGCTCACGGAGGCCAGGGATTGCGAAGTCCAGCCGGCCTCGTCCCGCTGGCTGGATCAGGCCTGCGTCGATGAGCCGGGCGCGATAATTGCCTATCGTGTTTTTCCGGTCTCCGAGCCGCCGACCGATATCCGCAGTCGTCGATGGACCATCGTCTTCCGACATGGCGCGCAGGAAGTCGAGGTCTTTGGGTGACACCGTGGATAGCGCCGCGTCGATGACGACGCGGGTGTTACGCCGGTGAGCGGCGGACAGAGCTAGTTCGACGTTCTCCCCAGTCAGTGGAGCGTCGGTGGCCTCGGCCAACTGCCACACGTGGTAGCCGACCAGTTGGATCAGAAATGGGTAGCCGCCCGTCGACGCCGCGGCACTCCGGATAAGCGCGGGATCTATCGGATGGGTGAGACCAGCGAAGGTTTCACGGAATGAGGTCTCGACCTCGTCGATGGCCGCAGCGTGCAGGTCGATCCGGTCGGCGCGACGCAGGAACGTGGCCACACCTTCGTTGAGCAGGTCAGAGACCGCAGCGGGAAGTCCTGCGAAGACGAGAGCGATCGGCAGTCCGGCCCGGATAAAGTGCTGGACGGAAGCAGCCAACTGGGCCAATTCGTCGCGGTCGGCACCGTGGATCTCATCGAGGGTGATCGCCAGCCCGGTACCTCGTTCGTCCAGCAGGTGCAGCAGTCGTTCGCCGATCTGGCGCCATCCAGCCTGTTGTTCCGGGGGCAGCTGGGTAGTGATCGAGAATCCAGCTGCGCTCATTCCGGTGACTCTGCGACCTGTCGGCCCGTCCCCGATCTCCTCGGCGGCTGTGCGCATGGACTCACCGATCCGACCCAGGAATCCGCGCGTAGCGGTCTCCGATATTACAACCCATCCCCGTGCGCGCGCGGCGTCCTCCGCCGCTCCTAGCATGACGGTCTTGCCAATGCCTCTGGCGCCGGTGAAGATGGTCAACAAACCCGGCGCGCCGGAGCGGATGCTGAGTCCGTAGACGAACTCGTCCAGCAACCCCGCACGGCCGATCAAGTGCGGAGGCTCGGCTCCTGCCGTGGGACGAAAGGGATTCGGCGGTTGCGTCGACATCTCCCTTCTTCCTGTGAACTTCTGTGTACCTAGTGTACTTCAGTGTATAGCGCAGGAACGCCCGCCCCGACCGACCCCGCTCAACGAGAGAAACTACCGATAGTCGACGAAAACACCGGGTGCGCGGACGTGCCGCTGTTCGAGTGGGGACGCGCGGATGACTCTCGGCCGCTGTCGGGATCGCTGGTCGGTCACATTCGGCGCGGCCGGGACGTCGTTCAGACAAAGACCTAGGGCGTGTCTCCTAACCGTTTGAGCCAGAGGGTGATGGCTCGTAGGACGGCGCCGCCGCGGTAGGTGAGCGCGAGTTTGTCGTAGCGCGTCGCGA
>NZ_MEEL01000046.1:0-33596 GCF_001724435.1 Microbacterium sp. SCN 69-37 | reverse complement strand
TTCGAGGACCCGTACATCCTCATCGCGAACCAGAAGATCTCGAACATCAAGGACCTTCTGCCCATCGTCGACAAGGTGATCCAGGAGGGCAAGGAGCTCGTCATCATCGCCGAGGACGTCGAGGGTGAGGCTCTCGCGACCCTCGTTCTCAACAAGATCCGCGGCATCTTCAAGTCGGTCGCCGTCAAGGCTCCCGGCTTCGGTGACCGTCGCAAGGCGCAGCTCCAGGACATCGCCATCCTCACCGGCGGCCAGGTCATCACGGAGGAGGTCGGTCTCAAGCTCGAGAACGCCACCACCGACCTGCTCGGCAAGGCGCGCAAGGTCATCGTCACCAAGGACGAGACCACGATCGTCGAGGGTGCGGGCGAGTCGGCGCAGATCGAGGGTCGCGTGACCCAGATCAAGCGCGAGATCGAGAACACCGACAGCGACTACGACCGCGAGAAGCTGCAGGAGCGCCTCGCAAAGCTCGCCGGCGGCGTCGCCGTCATCAAGGCGGGTGCGGCCACCGAGGTCGAGCTCAAGGAGCGCAAGCACCGCATCGAGGACGCCGTTCGCAACGCGAAGGCCGCCGTCGAGGAGGGCATCGTCCCCGGTGGCGGTGTCGCCCTCATCCAGGCCGGCAAGCGTGCGTTCGAGAAGCTCGCACTCACGGGCGACGAGGCGACGGGTGCGAACATCGTCAAGGTCGCCATCGAAGCGCCCCTGAAGCAGATCGCCCTCAACGCCGGCCTCGAGCCGGGTGTCGTCGCCAACAAGGTGTCGGAGCTTCCCGTCGGCCAGGGCCTGAACGCCGCGACCGGTGAGTACGTCGACATGTTCGCCGCGGGCATCATCGACCCGGCCAAGGTGACGCGCTCGGCGCTGCAGAACGCCGCGTCGATCGCGGGTCTGTTCCTCACCACCGAGGTCGTCGTCGCCGACAAGCCCGAGAAGGCCGCCGCTCCCGCGGGCGACCCCACGGGTGGCATGGACTTCTGAGTCCGGATCTCAACGGAAAGGCCCCTCTTCGGAGGGGCCTTTCTGCGTGGAGCGGTGCTCAGTCGGGCGGGCTCAGCGGAACATGCTCGCGGCGGCGCTCTCGGTCTGCGCATACTGTGCGCCGGCGTGCCCCAGCGCGGTGCCGATGTCTCCGAGCGCGCTCTCCAGCTCGGTCTGTGCGGCCCGCCACCGATCGACCAACCCTTGGAAGGCAACGGCCGCGCTGCCCGTCCACGCACCGTGGAGCTGGGTGAGTTGGCCGAGCATCGCGGCGGTCTCTGACTGCAGGCGATCGGCGGTGGCGCGAATCGCCCCGGTGGCACTGAGTACGGCTTCCGAGTCCACACTGAACGCGGTCATGGTGACGTCCTTTCGTCGGTGTGGGTTCACGCTAGCCAGCGGTGGGCAGGCCCGAGATGGCCCAGAGCGCGGGTGTGCACTATGCGGTCGCGGAGGGGCTCCGGGGAGGAAGCCTCGAGCGGAGCTCGCAGCCTCGGTGCCTCAGGAGTCGATGTGCAGCCGAGGCAGGGGCTGCGTCTCGATGAAGAGATGCTCCGCGGCGTCGCGGCGCTGCGCGAGCGGGAACGCGACGCGGAAGGTGGCACCCCCGCCGGGCGTCTCGCTGACCACGATCGATCCGTGCAGCGCGTCGACCACCGACGCCACGATCGACAGACCCAGGCCGGAGCCGCCCGTCTCACGCGTGCGCGAGGTGTCGGCGCGCCAGAACCGCTGGAAGATCTTCTCCCGCAGCTGCGGAGCGATGCCTTCGCCGTGATCGATGACCGAGATCCATCCCATTCCACCGGGTTCGTCGACGCCCACGGCGAGCTCGATGGGCGAGCCCGCCGGCGTGTACCGGCGCGCGTTGCCGAGCAGGTTCGCGACGACCTGACGGATGCGGTTCTCGTCGCCCAGGACGATGGGTTCCCGCTCGGAGGGCAGGGGCATCGCAGGGGCGGGGGAAGGTGCCGTGACCGTCTCGCCGTCGGCGCGCGGCCGGCGTCGCAGCAGTGCACCGATCGCCGCGGTCGGGGGCCGTCGACGCGTCGGGGCGCTGGCCGTCGGCGGCGCGGATGCCGGACGCCGCACCGCCGGGCGTGGGTCGTCGTCGATGAACGAGACGGTCCGTTCCGGCGAGGTCGCGCGCGCATCCAGCACCGCGTCGCGGGCGATCGGGCGCAGGTCTACGGGAGCGACGACGATGTCACGGCGCTCGTCGAGGCGGGCGAGGGCGAGCAGGTCTTCGACGAGGCCGCCCATGCGGATGGCCTCTTTCTCGATGCGTTCCATCGATTGCGCCGTCTGCTCGTCGCCCGAGATGGCGCCCATCCGGTACAGCTCCGCGTATCCGCGCACGGTCACCAGGGGTGTGCGCAATTCATGACTGGCGTCGCCGATGAAGCGTCGCATCTGCAGCACGGTGGCGTCGCGCTGGCCGAGCGCCTGATCCACGCGGTCGAGCATGGCGTTGATCGCCGTCTTGAGCTTGCCGACTTCGGTGCCGGGAGCGATGTCGCCCATGCGCTGGCCGAAGTCGCCCCGCGCGATGGACATCGCCGTCTGCTCCACCTGCCCGAGGCTCCGGAACGCCAGCGTGACGAGCCAGCGGGTGAGCAGGGCGCTCACCAGGATCGTCATGAGCGCCAGAATCGTGTAGATGCCGACGAAGCTCGCCACCGTCTGATTCACGGGCGTCAACGGCAGGGCGAGCAGCTGGACGTTGTTCTCGCGTGCTCCCGGGATCTGCAGGATGTCGACGGCGGCATGGAAGGTCGTCTTGCCGTCGGCCGAGGTGAGATCGAACGGAGTCGTTCCCTGCATGAGGGTGCTGTCGAGACCGAACGTGGTCGGGAACACCGGCGGATTGTCGGACGGCGGGCCTCCGGTGGCCAGCCTCGTGCCGTCGGGCCCG
This sequence comes from Microbacterium sp. SCN 69-37, assembly GCF_001724435.1. Taxonomy (NCBI): domain Bacteria; kingdom Bacillati; phylum Actinomycetota; class Actinomycetes; order Micrococcales; family Microbacteriaceae; genus Microbacterium; species Microbacterium sp. SCN 69-37. The sequence goes on along the minus strand of NZ_MEEL01000046.1, from coordinate 30,697 downwards.
TAGACGGCGATGTAGAAGGATGTCAGCGGCGGATAGTCGGCGGGCTCGAATTTGGCGACCCCGTCGACGACCGCGACGTTGAGCAGACTGCTGGCCTGATCGAGCGTCACCGTCTGGCTGATCGACTGGTCGCGCTCGGAGATCTGGGCGTTGCGCAGGAACACCGCCGTACCGAACCCGGCGACGAGCAGTCCGCCGGTCAGCACGGCCACGGTGACGCCCGTGACCTTGGCCCGCAGGCTGATGCCGCGCCACCACGAGGTGAGGCGGTCGTTCTTCTTCGCGTGTGCCGCGTACACGCCGTCCGCCGTCATCGCCCCGCGATCAGGCGGTCTTGCCGGCCTTCAGCATGTAGCCGAAGCCGCGCTTGGTCTGGATGAGCGGCTCCGAGGAGTACGGGTCGATCTTGCGGCGCAGGTACGAGATGTAGCTTTCCACGATGCCCGCGTCGCCGTTGAAGTCGTACTCCCAGACGTGATCGAGGATCTGCGCCTTGCTGAGCACCCGGTTGGGGTTGAGCATGAGGTAGCGCAGGAGCTTGAACTCGGTGGGGGACAGGTCGATCGAGACGTCTCCCACCGTGACGTCGTGCGTGTCCTGGTCCATGGTCAGCTCGCCGGCGCGGATGGTCGACTCCTCGTTGGCCTGCATGGTGCGTCGGAGAATCGCCTGGAGTCGCGCGACGATCTCGTCGAGGGAGAAGGGCTTGGTGACGTAGTCGTCGCCACCGGCGTTCAGCCCTTCGATCTTGTCCTCGGTCTCGTCCTTCGCCGTGAGGAAGAGGATGGGGGCCGTGTACCCTGCGCCGCGGAGGCGCTTGGTGACGCTGAACCCGTTCATGTCGGGGAGCATCACGTCGAGGATGATGAGGTCTGGTTCCTCTTCGAGCACGGCCGAGATGGTCTGCGCGCCGTTCGCGACGGCGCGCACCTGGTAGCCGGCGAACCTGAGGCTCGTGACCAGCAGGTCCCGGATGTTCGGTTCGTCGTCCACGACGAGGATGCGCGGTGCGGTCATAGCCCCATCCTGGCATCGCAACCCTTCCCTTTGCTGGATATCGGAGAAGATGGATGGATGACGACGCCCGCGCCGCAGGTCCCCGTCCCCCCGTCGGCACCGCTGTTCGCGCCACCGATGTCACCCATCGCGCCCGCGATCTCCCGCGCGGCCCGGGCTCTGCCCGCCGACGCCCTCGTGGGCGGTCTCGCCTTCCACCGCCTGATCTTCGCGCGCCGACGCTCGGGATGGTGGACGCCGCTGGTCACCGGCATCCTGGGACTCGCGATCTACCTCGGGTTCCTGGTCTTCGTCATGGTCGTCATCGGCATCGCGCTCTTGGGCGACCCGGCGCGCCTGGACGACCTGGGACGCCTCGGTCAGTCGGGCGGCGTCGACATGGGCGACCCGCTCATGGTCGCGATCCTGCTCGGCACGATCGCCCTCATGCTCCCGGCCTACATCCTCGCGTCACTGATCGTGAACGGACCGCGGGTCGGACTCGTCTCCTCCGCCGCGGGGCGGCTGCGCTGGCGCTGGATGTTGCGCTGCGGCGCGCTCGCCGTCGGCGTGTCGGTCGTGCTGACCGCGGTGGGCTTCCTCCTTCCCGGCGCAATGGAGGAGCCCGGGACGCCCGTCCCGGCCGCGACCTGGCCGATCACGCTGGTGATCGTGCTGCTGCTCGTTCCGGTGCAGGCGGCGGCGGAGGAGTACATCTTCCGCGGGTACCTCATGCAGAGCATCGGGCGCTGGCTGCGGCATCCTGCCTTCGCGATCCTGCTGCCCGTGCCGTTGTTCGTCCTCGGTCACGGCTATGACCTGCTCGGTCAGATCGGTGTCGGGCTGTTCGCCGTCGCCGCCGGCTGGCTCACGTGGCGCACCGGCGGACTGGAAGCGGCGATCGCCCTCCACGTCGTGAACAACCTGTCGGCGTTCCTGCTCTCGCTCGCGTCGGGGTCGAGCCCCACCGAGAGCACGACCGGACTGGTCAGCTTCCTGTGGTCGTTCCTGCTGATCGCCGGATACGTCGCGCTCGTCGAGTGGATGCTGACGCGTCGCCCCCTGCCGCGCACGCTCCTGCTGCCGCCGCCGGCTCCCGCGTGGGGGACCTACGCGGCGGCGATGCCCTCGGCATCCAGGATCGTGTAGCTGTAGCCCTGCTCGGCGAGGAAGCGCTGCCGGTTCTGCGCGAAGTCCTGGTCGACCGTGTCGCGTGCGATGAGCGTGTAGAAGCTCGCCGTGTGCCCGTTCGACTTGGGACGAAGCAGCCGGCCGAGCCGCTGCGCCTCCTCCTGACGTGAGCCGAACGACCCCGACACCTGGATCGCGACCGAGGCGTCGGGCAGATCGATCGAGAAGTTCGCGACTTTCGAGACGACGAGGACAGGCAGGCGCGCCTCGCGGAAGGCGGCGAACAGCTCCTCGCGCTCGTCCACGGGCGTCGCTCCGGTGATCTTCGGTGCGTCCAGAGCCTCGGACAGCACGTCGATCTGATCGAGATACTGGCCGATGACGAGGATTTGCTCTCCCGCGTGACGGGCGACGAGATCCTTCACCACACCGATCTTCGCGTGAGCCGTGGCGGCGAGACGGTAGCGTTCGTCGTCGGCGGATGCCGCGTATTCCATGCGGTCGGAGGGCGGGAGGTCGACGCGCACCTCGTAGCAGACGGCCGGAGAGATGAAGCCCTGGGCCTCGATCTCCTTCCACGGGGCGTCGAAGCGCTTGGGGCCGATGAGGCTGAACACGTCCCCCTCGCGGCCGTCCTCCCGGACGAGCGTCGCGGTCAGTCCGAGGCGGCGACGTGCCTGCAGATCGGCGGTGAGCTTGAAAACCGGAGCGGGAAGCAAATGCACCTCGTCGTAGACGATGAGGCCCCAATCCAGCGCGTCCAGCAACGCCAGGTGCGCGTACTGGCCTTTCCGCTTGGCCGTGAGGATCTGATAGGTCGCGATGGTGACCGGCTTGACCTCCTTGGACTGACCGGAGTACTCGCCGATCTCCTCGGGGGTCAGCGTGGTGCGCTTGAGCAGCTCGTCGCGCCACTGGCGCGCGCTGACGGTGTTGGTGACGAGGATGAGGGTCGTCGTCTTCGTTTCGGCCATCGCCGCGGCGCCCACGAGCGTCTTGCCGGCGCCGCAGGGGAGCACGACGACGCCCGAGCCGCCCTCGCTGAAGATGTCGACGGCGTGGCGCTGGTACGGACGCAAGGTCCACCCGTCCTCGTGCAGGTCGATCTCGTGCGGGGTGCCGGGAGTGTAGCCGGCGTGATCCTCCGCCGGCCACCCGATCTTCAGCAGCTCCTGCTTGATGTGACCGCGCGCCCAGGCGTCGATCACGTAGGTGTCGGGGGAGGGGTGGCCGATCAGCAGCGGCTGAATGCGCTTGTTCTTGGCCATCTCGGCGAGAACGGCGGGATCGGAGCCCCGCAGCACGAGCGCGCCCTCGGCATCCCGCTCGATGACCAGGCGCCCGTAGCGGTTGACGGTCTCACGGATGTCGATCGACACCGAGGCGGGCACCGGGAAGCGGGACCAGCGGTCGAGCGTGGCGAGCATGTCGTCGGCGCTGTGGCCGGCGGCGCGTGCGTTCCAGAGCCCCAGCCGGGTGACCCGGTAGGTGTGGATGTGCTCGGGTGCGCGCTCGAGCTCGGCGAAGATCGCGAGCTCGTGCCGCGCTGTCTCCGCCTGGGGGTGAGCGACTTCGAGCAGCACGGTGCGGTCGCTTTGCACGATGAGGGGGCCGTCAGCCATAGCGTCCCAGTCTACCGACCTCGCAGCGCCCGGGGCTCGCGTCGCCAGCCGTGCGTGCGCGGGGGGCCGGTCAGAGGGGGCGGATGCCGCTGATGCTGGACACCGGCAGGGTGCGCTCCACATCGACGGTGCGATCGAGTCCCCGCAGGCGTCCGCCGCCGAGGCCGGTCGCCTCGATCGTGAACTCGCGCTCGGTGCCGTCGGGCATACGCACCGCGACGACGATGGTGGCGCGCGCCTTGACGGCGTGATCCAGTTCGCGGCCGAGCCACGCGGCGTCGGCATCGTCGGTAGGGGCGGCGCGCAGCCGCGCGAGGAGCGCGGCGTACGTGTCGCGATCGGGTGAGGGCTCGGTCGGTGTCGGCGCCAGGCGGTGGCGGTCGAGGCGTCGACGTTGGCCGTCGGCATCCACCGCGACGACCGGATATCGGGCGTCGGCGATCATCCAGAATGCGGTGTCGGCCCCGCTGCGGGTCACGAGGCCGTCGGCGTCCTGCACGAGCCCGAGGGGACGTAGCGCCTGATCGACGGCGAGGGTGCGCAGCAGCGCCTCGTCGTCGCTCCAGACCCGGGTGCGGCCCTCGTCGTCGGGACCGACGCGGACCATGCCGTGCGTGCGAGAGGTGCGTTCGATCTCGTACGCCAGCGGCTGGGGCAAGCCGGTGAGCGAGAGTTCGGTGAGGAAGGCGCGCAGCGACTCGGCGCTCTCACCCGCCGTGAGGGCGTCGGCGATGCTCTCGGTCGTGAAGCGGTAGCTCGACGCCTGCGCACGCGACTCCCGCCGCGCCATCGACCTCAGCCGCATGTCGAGGTGCGGCGACAGCGGTCCGGGCGCGATGGCGGTCAGGTCGTTCTGCAGGTACACCCGATCGACCTCGCTCGGCAGCAGCCGCGCGAGGGTGTCGAGGGCGGCGGCCGGGAACGGCGATCCCGCGCCGTCGAGGAATGCACCCCGCGCCCACGAGGTGGGGCGCCCAGCGTCGTCGAGGACGCCCCAGCGTCGCAGGAGCCCACGAAGATCCGCCGCTGTCTCTGGCCAGAGCACGTCCCACGGGTAGGCCTGCGCCCACGCGGCGGGCGCGATCCAGCCGCCGGTCGGTCGCCGCAGTCCGCGCGGCAGCCCTTCGAGGAACGCGGTGGCGACGGCGCTCCACCGTGCGATCGTGTCGGAGTGCAGCCACTGAACACCCGCGGGCGTCACGAGCCAGCTCTTGTCCTGACCCGACAGCAGACCCGTCCGCTCGGCGATCTTGACGAGGTCATCGGCGGTGGCGCCGTCGTCGACGATCCCGTCCTCCATCAGTCGGCGGCGGTCGGCGGCCCCGAGCGCTCCGGAACCGATGCGGCCGAACGGGTGCGTGAGCGCAGCATGCAGGATGTCGCCGAGTGAGCCGAGCGAGGAGAACGCCCGCTCGGCGGCAGCGGCGTCGTCCGGCCGTGCCGCGGCATCCGTGTCCTCGGCTTCGTCGACGTCGGCCGCGGGCGTCGATGCCGCGGTGAGGGCCGTCAGTGCGGACGACACCGCCTCGTACATCATTCCCTGCTCGTCGACGAGCGCCAGCTGCTGCAGCCGCGAGCGGGCAGCGTCGTCCGTGTCGAGGGCGGCGTCGGCGAGGGCGGAGATCTCGCCCGAGGTCAGGCCCCGCAGTGCGCGCTCGATCGACGAGGGCTCCAGAAGCGCCTCGGCCGCGTCGAAGGCGTCGTTCCATGCGACGGTCGGCGACACCTGTCGCGCCGAGAACAGCGTAGCCAGGGCGTCGTCGCTGCGCTGCACGAGATGCTGTGCGAGAGCGCGCGCGTCCGACCCGGTCACGTCAGCGGCCCTTGCCGACCCGGGCCTTCCGCACGAAGGTCATGATGAGCACTGCCATGAGCAGGATGAACGCGACGATCGGCGCGATATAGACGAGCGTGCCGACAAGCGGCCACATGCCCTGCCCGAAGTCGTCGTGCTTCATGCCGGCGGCGGAGCCGATCATGATCGCGACGAAGCAGATCACCGACAGCAGCAGCAGGCCCAGGGACATGAACGCGAGGACGCGGTCGATGCGGCGGACGGGCAGATCGTCGGCCGAGCCCGGTGTGCGTGAGGACGAAGATGGCATCGGGATCACCCTACTGCGTCCCCGCCTCCGGCGTGACGGTGCCGTAGGCTGGAAGAGGGCACGATGCCCACCACGTGCCCTCACGGCACATGTCACCATGTCACCGCGCCCGTAGGGCGCCGACGAGCGAGGTTTGTGCGGCCCACCGGCAAGGTCAGGTTCTACGACGACGAGAAGGGGTTCGGCTTCATCACCACCGATGACGGCCAGGACGTCTTCCTGCACGCCACGGCCCTCCCCGCGGGCACGGAGGGACTGAAGGCCGGGACGCGCCTCGACTTCGGCGTGGCCGACGGCAAGCGCGGGCTGCAGGCGCTGGCGGTGCGGGTGCTCGACGCTCCCGTCAGCCTCGCCAAGCGCAACCGCATGAAGCCCGACGACATGGCCGTCGTGGTCGAAGACCTCGTCAAGCTGCTCGACAAGGTGGGCGGCGACTTGCGCCACGGTCATTACCCGAACGCGGGACAGGGCAAGAAGGTCGCCGCGATCCTGCGTAAGGTCGCCGATGAACTCGACGCCTGAGTCGGTCGACTCCGGCGCGGATGCCGAGGGCGAGGCGCCGGCGCTCGTCGCCGACGACCGCCTGCTCGCGGCCCACGACCTGGCACTGTCCGCGCTGCGCGAGATCACGCCGGCGGCGACGATCGGCGACCCCGCCGGATACACGCTCGAGGCCGACGGCGTCGTGTCGTTGCGCTTCGCCACGACGATGGAGGGCTATCCCGGCTGGTTCTGGACGGTGAGTCTCGCTGTCGTCGACGACGCCGAGCCGACCGTGCTCGAGGCCGAGCTCCTTCCGGGCGAGGGTGCGCTCCTGGCTCCGGAGTGGGTGCCGTGGGCGGTGCGTCTGGCCGAGTACCAGGCCGCGCAGGCGGCGCTCGCCGCCGAGCGCGGCGTCGAGGCCGAGGACGCTGCCGACGCCGATGACGAGTCGGACGATGATCTCGACGACGACGACCTCGACGACGTGGACGATCTGGATGCCGCCGACTTCGACGACGACGGCTCGCCGATTCTGCACGCCGGCGACGTCGACGGCGTCGACATCGACGTGCTGGACGACGACACCGAGGACGACGACGCCGACGACGATACCGACGAGGATTAGCGGCGTTTCGACTCGCGCCGGCGGCGCGCGCTCAACGACCGGGTGTCAGAACGCGACGGTGAACCGCGCGGACTGCAAGACCTCCTCGCGCGACGCCGCGATCCTCGCCGTCATGGACGGCTTGCAGGTGCAGTGGCTGCTCGAGCCCGATGCGCTCGATCTCGGGACGGCCTCCGAGTTCGCGATCGAGGCCATCGTCTCGGCCGTCCTCGATCCGCGACCGTCGCCGCTGGCCTGAGCCGGCGGCGCGGCCCTGCGGGCCTCAGGCCTGCATGTGCTCGATGGTGTAGTCGATCGCCTTGATGAGCTGGCGGACGTCGTCCGGCTCGATCGAGACGAACGTCGCGATGCGCAGCTGGTTGCGGCCGAGCTTGCGGTACGGCTCGGTGTCGACGATGCCGTTGGCGCGCAGGCTCGCCGCGACGGCCGCGGCATCCACCGTCTCGTCGAAGTCGACGGTGACCACGACGGGGGAGCGGTCGGCGGGATCGGCGACGAACGGGGTGGCCACCGGCGAGCTCTCGGCCCACTGGTAGAGAGCCTGCGAGGACTGCGCCGTGCGGGCGGCGGCCCAGCCGAGGCCTCCGTTGCCGTTGATCCACTCGAGCTGCTTGTCCAGCAGGATGAGGGTCGCCACGGCGGGGGTGTTCAGCGTCTGGTTGAGTCGCGAGTTGTCGAGAGCGTTCTTCAGGCTGAGGAACTCGGGGATGTAGCGACCGGATGCCGCGACGCGCTCGATGCGCTCGATCGCGGCGGGGGAGACCGCCGCGAACCACAGTCCGCCGTCGGAGCCGAGGTTCTTCTGCGGGGCGAAGTAGTAGACATCGGTCTGCGAGACGGCGACGTTGATGCCGCCGGCCGCGCTCGTCGCATCGATCACCGTGAGGGCACCCTCGTCACCGGAGACACGGGAGATGGGTGCCGCGACGCCGGTGGAGGTCTCGTTGTGCGGCCAGGCGTACACGTCGATGCCCTCGACCGCCTCGGCGACCGTGCGCGTTCCGGCATCCGCCTTGCGCACGTCGGGCGCGTCGAGCCACGGCGCGGCGGCAGCAGCCGCGAACTTGCCGCCGAACTCGCCGAAGACGAGGTTCTGCGCTCGACGTTCGATGAGACCGAACGCGGCCGCGTCCCAGAATGCCGTCGAGCCGCCGTTGCCGAGGATGATCTCGTAGCCGTCGGGAAGACGCAGCAGGTCGCTGAGGCCCATCCGCACCTGGCCGACGAGGTTCTTGATCGGAGCCTGTCGGTGCGAGGTTCCCATCAGCACCGCACCGGGGCCCGCCAGGGCAGCGAGCTGCTCCGGCCGGATCTTGGACGGGCCGCAACCGAAGCGACCGTCGGCGGGCAGGATCTCGCGGGGCAGCGTGACGTGGGCCATGCTCCCGATTCTAGGGTCAGCGCCGCCGGCGCCCCGCCGCGTCGCCGTAAGAAACGGATAGGCTGAGAACACACCCACGAACGTGCACGAGGCCTGCCCATGACGGATCTGATCGACACCACCGAGATGTACCTGCGTACCATCCTCGAGCTCGAGGAGGAAGGCATCGTCCCCCTGCGTGCGCGCATCTCGGAGCGTCTCGGCCACTCCGGTCCGACGGTGTCGCAGACGATCGGGCGCATGGAGCGCGACGGTCTGGTCGTGGTCTCCGACGACCGCTCGCTGGAGCTCACGACGCCCGGGCGGCAGAAGGCCGTCGACGTCATGCGCAAGCACCGCCTCGCGGAGCGACTGCTCAGTGACGTGATCGGTCTCGACTGGGCGTACGTGCACGAAGAGGCCTGCCGCTGGGAGCACGTGATGAGCGAGCTCGTCGAGCGTCGCCTCATCGAGCTGCTGGGCCATCCCACCGAGTCGCCCTACGGCAACCCGATCCCGGGCCTCGACCAGCTGGGCGACGTGCCGGCCCGCACCTTCGATGACGGCGTGGTGGGTCTCGTGCGCCTGCTGAATGAGACCGGCGGCCCGGTGCACGGCACCGTTCGGCGCCTCGCTGAGCCGGTGCAGGTCGACCCCGAACTCCTCGAGCAGCTGCGCGACGCCGGCGTCATGCCGGGAGGCGTCGGCGACTTCCGGTTCAGTGAGGGCTACGTCCTCGTGCAGATGGCGGACAAGGCGGATGGGCTGGAGCTGCCGGTCGAGGTCGCCTCGCACATCTTCCTCGTCGATGCCGTGCCCCACGCCTGAGCGTCACCCGGGAAGCGCCTGGGCATGAACACCTGTGCGTGACTTATTCGTTACCTTCCGGTAGCCTCGAAAAGTCCACGTGGCGAGAAGCCCGCCACGGACCTCCGCACGAGTTGCCTCATCGGTTCGTCGTTCGCGCGGTGACACCCGTACATCTGTGCCCTGACACCGAGTGCCGACGAACCAGCATCCCGTCCCGGACGGGGTCGCAGAGGCGCCGGAGGACAATTGGCTGAACAGTACGACCCGTCGCGGGAGATGCCCGAATCCGAAGCGACGACACCGACCCGGCGTAGCCGCGCGCAGCGCGGCGCGTTGACCCGCTCCACAGGCTCCGCCCCCGCTGTGCGAGGAACGGCTGTCTCGACGGCCGCCGCGACGCGCCGCTCACGCCGCACAGGCCATCCGGTCCGCAGCCTCATCACGGTCGCCGCCGTCGGCGGTCTGATCGCCACCGTCGCGATCGCGCCGGCCTTCGCCGCCTCGACCTCGAGCCCCGCCGAAGCGGTCACGCTGCAGCAGGTGGCCGCGGAGAACGCGCAGTCGCTCGTGATCGCGTCCGAAGCGACGCCGGCGGCCCTGGCCCGCGACAGCTATTCGGCGACGACGCCCGAAGAGATCCAGACCAAGAAGAACGAGGATGCCGCCAAAGCCGCGGCAGCTGCCCGCATCGCGGCGGCATCCACCGCGTCCGCCGATGCTTCGGTCTACTCCGGCTCGCTCGCCGAGACGATCGCTCCGGCCGGCTCGGTCGTGCGTCCCCTTCCTTTCTTCAACCACTTCGGTGAGCCGTACCCGGGCCACAAGGGCACCGACTACATGGTCGACCGCTACACCCCGATCTACGCGATCGCCGACGGCGTCGTGGTCGAGTCGAGCGAGGACGGTCCCGGATGGGGCGTCTACGTCAAGATCGCCCACAACATCGGCGGCAACACGGTGACCTCGCTGTACGCGCACATGTCGTACGGCACCCGTCGCGTGGTCGTCGGCGACACCGTGCGCGCCGGACAGATCATCGGTCAGGTCGGTGACACGGGCCGCGCGTTCGGCACCCACCTGCACCTCGAGATCTACGTCAACGGGTCGTGGACCAACGCCGAGGACTTCCTCGTCGCCAACGTCCACTGACGCCGTTCGCTCCCTTCGGGAGACACGCGGCATCCGTTCACCTCTGATTCGCCCTGGCGGCTTCTGCGTGCGTTAGCCTGATCCCGACGCTCGCACAGCCGAGGGGGAGCCGCATGGACACAGGACCTCGCATTCGAACCGTGAATGCGCTGGGCCGCTATGTCCTTCGGCATCGTGTGCACGACTGCCGCGACATTCGTCGTGGGTTCAAGGCGCTGTCTTCATGACAGCGCCTTTTTTCGTGCCCGCGCCGCCGCGCCTGCGCGACGTCGACAACGGAGAGCCGTCGAAGCCATCGACGGCCGTTCGAGAGGAACGCGCATGCGCACACTGGTGCTGAACGCCGGATACGAACCCCTGGCCGTCGTCTCGTTCAAGAGAGCCCTCGTGCTCGTCATGAACGAGAAGGCGACCGTCATCGAACGCATGGACGGCAATCCCGTCTGGGGCATCCGGGGGGCGTGCGACCGGCCGGCGGTGATCGTCCTCACCCGGTACGTGCGCGTGCCCGGGGCGCGCCGAGTGCCGGTTACCCGCCGCGGGGTCCTCCGCCGCGACGCCCACCGCTGCGCCTACTGCGGCAAGGGCGCCACCACGATCGACCACGTCCTGCCGCGTTCGCGCGGTGGTGCCGACTCGTGGGAGAACCTGGTGGCCGCGTGCCTGCGCTGCAACAACATGAAGGGCGATCGGACCCCGCAGGAGATGGGGTGGGAGCTGCGATGGGCACCGCAACCTCCCCGCGGCCCGCAGTGGACGGTGCGCGGCACCGAACGCTCCGAGCCCGCCTGGGAGCCGTATCTGTCGCTCGCTGCGTGAGGGCGGCCGCGTCCTGCGGCGACGATCGGCGTCAGCCGGGCAGCGCCGTGAGAGACCAGCCGTCCCCGGTGCGCGCGTAGGCGATGCGGCGACTCGCGGCATCCGGGTTCGAGACCCAGAAGACCAGCCGGTGAGGCGTCACCGCGAACCCGGCCCACGCCTCCGGCGGGGTGAACGCGGGTTCGTCGGCGCCGCCGTGAGCGCGCAGGAACTCGGCCCAGCGCGCGCGACGCTCGTCAAGGGGCAGCTGCGCGAACTCCGCCGTGTTCTGCCACGCGAGCTGCTGCAGGTAGGGGGAGCGTCGCCGGTAGGCGGCGTCGGACTCCTCCCGCGACGACCGTTGCGCCGTTCCCTGCACGACCAGTTGGCGGGTGAAGCCGGGCCACAGGATCGTCAGGGCGACACCGGGGTTCGCCGACAGCTCGGCGACCTTGCGGCTGTTCGCGTCGGTGTGGAAGAAGAATCTCTCGCCGTCGTAGTCGCTGAGCATCGTGGTCCGCGCATCGGGCACGCCGTCGACACCTACGGTCGACACCGTCATCAGCATGCGGTCCTCACCGGGACCGGGAAGCCACGCGGCGGCGAGGGCGAGGGGGGCGGCGAGGGGCGTGTCGGATTGCACCGGGTCGCTGTCGTGATCGATCACCACGGGTGCGGGTGGGATGCCGGGAGCGTAGGAAGCCGTCACCCGAACACGAACCCGTCGATCTCGGCGAGCGCTTCGCACACGAAGTCGACCCCGCGCTCGTAGAGCTCCTTGCCGTGCGCGGCGTTCGCGCCGGTCGCGTCTCCGATCACTCCTTCCGGGCCGAAGTCGTCGCTCGTCCAGCCGAACATCATCTTCTCCGACGCGCGCGTGCCCGCGGCCGAGCGCGTCGAACGGCAGTACTCGCTCTGCGGCGACGCAGCCGACCGCTCCACCTGGCGGGTCGCGGTGCTGCGCGAAGACGAGGGACGGGGCGGATCGGTGCGGGTGCACGAGGAGGTGCAGGTGGGGCAGCGCCTGCGCGTGCACGGACCGCGCAACCACTTCGCGTACGAGATCGTTCCCGCCGTCACCCACCGCTTCGTCGCCGGGGGCATCGGGATCACGCCCCTTCTCGGCATGGTCCGGGCGGCGGCGCGGGCCGGAGCGGAGTGGACCCTCGACTACGCCGGCCGGTCGCTGTCGACGATGGCATTCGTCGACGAGCTGCGCGCGCTCGACGGTGGCGCGGGGCGGGTGCGTCTGTACCCCGCCGACAGCGGGGCACGTCTGGATGTGGCCGGGCTGGTGGATGCCGCGGGTGACGGCGCTCCGGTCTACGCGTGCGGACCCGCCCGGCTGATCGCCGCCCTCGAGGACGGTTTCGAAGCCGCCGGCCGCGCCGCAGCGCTGCACGTCGAGCGGTTCGAGGCGATCGAGTACGGCGAGCCCGTCTGGCCGGATCCGTTCGAGGTCGAGCTCGCCCTGTCGGGCGACATCGTGACCGTGCAGCCCGGGCAGTCGGTGCTGGAGGCGATCGAGGAGCAGAGCCCCACGACGATGGTGCTCTCCAGCTGCCGTCGGGGGACGTGCGGCACCTGCGAGGTGCCCGTCCTGGAGGGCGAGATCGAGCACCGCGACTCCGTGCTCACGCCGCTCGAGCGCGAGCAGAGCGCGGTCATGATGGTGTGCGTCTCGCGCGCAGCGTGCCCGCGGATCGTGCTCGACGCCTGACGCGATGCCGGAACGGCGCCGCGACGCTCACCGGCCGACGCGCTCCCGGAGGGCCGCGGTGAGGGCGTCTTCGTCGGCGGTGACCAGCCGGTAGTCGCGGACGACGACGCGTCCCGCGACCACGACATGGCGAGGGCGGCGTCCCGGATGGGCCCAGAGTAGGCCCGCGACCGGGTCGGCCACCCCGGCGTCGGCGACCCCGGAGACATCCCAGACGCAGAGATCGCCCGCCGCGCCCGGGGTCAGGATGCCGAGGTCGGCGCGGCCGAGGCCGCACGCGCCGCCCGAGGTGGCCATGGCGAGCACGTCACGGGCCGGGAGGGCGGCGCCGACCAGACCCGACACCTGCATCGCCAGCCGCGCGTCGGCGAGCAGGTGCCCGGCGTCGTTGGAGCCGCCCCCGGAGGTCCCCAGCCCCACGGCGATGCCGGCCTCCTGCAGGCGGCGCACCGGAGCGATGCCCCAGCCCATCGGCACGTCGCAGCCCGGGGCGTGGGTCGCGGTGATGCCGGCGTCGGCGAGTCGCACGATCTCGTCGTCGGTGACGTCGCACAGGTGGGCGATCGTCACCCCCGGTTCGAGCCACCCCCACTCCTCGAGGAGGTCCAGGGGGCGGCGGCCGTAGCGGGCCAGGGCGATCTCGGTGTCGACCTGCTCGTTGGCCTGGGTGCGCCGGCGCAGCCCGTGGCGTCGGGCGACGTCGCCCAACGCGCGGAAGGTCTCCTCGCTGTCGGAGTGCACGCCGGCGGGACCGACGGCGAGCTGCAGCATGCCGTCGGCGCTCGTACCGCCCGGAGAGGATGCCGCACCCTCGGGGAGCAGCGCGCGCACGATGGCGTCTGCGCTCGCCGCCGCGGCATCCGGCGCGTCGCGCGCCGAGCCGCGGACGAACACGAGCCGGGCGCCGAGTGCCACGGCGGCATCGGCGATCGCCCGCGCGATGGCCACGGTGTCGCCGACGGGGTCGTCGCTGCGCGCCGGGTCGGGCCAGTTGAGCTGATGGTCGGCGACCGTCGTCACCCCGCTCAGCAGCGACTCGGCCACGCCGACCCCGGCGGTCGCACCGACCAGGGACGCGTCGATGCGGGCGTCGGCGTAGGCGGCGGCCATGGCCGGCAGCCACTCGCGCATCGGCACGCCGCGGGTGCCGGGAAGGGTGCGAAAGCCCGACTGCAGCAGGTGGTGATGCGCGTTGACGAGGCCGGGGGTGACGATGCCGCCGTCCGCGTCGAGGGTGTCGATGCTCTCGTCCGGCGACGGTGCGGATGCCGCGGTGGTGACCCGTCCGCGGCGGATCACGAGGTCGCCGCCGCGGTCGCGGGCGGGGTCGTCGAAGCGTTCCACGATGCGGGCGGCACCGGTGAGGATGAGCGATCCGGTCATGCCGTCCGTCCTATCAGCCGCATGTTTCGGGCAGATGTGCGCGCCGGCGCGCAATGTCCGAACCCGTTCCTATCTTCGAGAAAAGCACATTGAAGTACTCGAATACATGTTCTAATCTGTCGAAGTGAGGCCGATCGTGGGGACCGTTGCTGCCGCGGATGTCGCGGGCACCGTGAGCACCCTGCGCGCTCAGATGGAGCGTATGCAGGGGCGTCGCCTCGACACGCCCGTGCTCCCCGTCGCCCCGGCGCTGGCGGAGCTGCTGCCCGGCGGTGGACTGCGAACAGGGGGAGCCTACGCGCTCGGACGGTCGATGGCGCTGCTGTTCGCCCTGCTCGCAGAGCCCTCGCAGGCCGGGTCGTGGTGCGCCGTCGTCGGCATGCCGCACGTGGGCGTCGAAGCGGCCCGCGCTGCCGGGGTCGACCTGTCGCGGCTCGTGCTGGTGCCCGACCCCGGAGAGCGGTGGTTGGCCGTCACCTCGACCCTCGCCGACGTGCTGTCGGTGGTCGCGGTGCGCCCGCCGTCGCGGGCGAAGGACAGCGAGGTGGCCCGGCTGGCCGCCCGCATGCGCGAGCGCGAGGCGGTGCTGCTCGTCCAGGGGCCGTGGCCGCAGACGGAGGCCATGATCGATGTGTCCGATCCGTCGTGGTCGGGCCTCGGCGCAGGGCACGGCATCCTGTCGGGCCGTGAGCTCACGGTCACCGTGACCAGCCGCCGGGCGCCGGTGCCGCGCTCACGGCGCCTGATGCTGCCCGACGACCGGGGCCGCCTGGGCGGCGAATCGCAGCCCACCCGCACGCGCCTGCCCGAACCCGTGCCGATGCGACGGGCGGTATGAGATGACTGTCCTCCCTGCGGGCACCCCGCCGCGGAGCCTGGTGGTCTGGGTGCCCGACTGGCCGATCGTCGCGACCACCCGCGACGGCGACGACCCCCTCGACGCCGCGGAGCCGATCGCCGTGTTCGAGAAGGGGGCGGTCGTCGCCTGCTCGGCCGCGGCGCGCGCAGCGGGTGTGCGCCGGCGCATGCGCCGCCGCGATGCGCAGGCGCGCTGCCCGCAGCTGACCGTGGTGGATGCCGACGCCGTGCGCGATCACCGCGCGTTCGCCCCTCTGATCGCGGCGATCGAAGAGGTCGCGCCGAACGTGCAGGTGATGCAGCCCGGACTGTGCGCGCTGCGCGCCCGGGGGCCGGCGCGCTACTTCGGCGGCGAGGCGGCCGCCGCCACCGTCCTGGCCGGAGCGATCGCCGCGCTGGGCATCGACGACGTGCGCGTGGGCATCGCCGACGGCACCTTCACGGCCGAACAGGCGGCGCGCTCCGGCACCCGTCGCGAGGATCCGGTGCGGATCGTGCCCGCCGGCACCGCGGCGGACTTCCTCGCCCCTTTGCCGGTCGTCGTGCTCGATGAGGAGCTGGCTTCGCTGTTCGGCCGGCTCGGGGTGCAGACGGTGGGGGAGGTCGCCGCGCTGGGCGCCGACCGTCTGGTGGAGCGCTTCGGCACCCGTGGCCAGTGGTTGTATGCGCTGTCCTCCGGCCGCGATCCCCGACCGGTCACCGCCCGCACACCACCGCCCGAACTCCACCGCGAGGTGGCGTTCGAGCCGCCCGTGGAGACCGCCGATCAGATCGCCTTCGCCCTGCGGGTTCCCGCCGCGGAGTTCGTCTCCCGTCTGGGTGCGCAGGGGCTGGTCTGCACCGAGCTGCGGGTCGTGCTGACCGGTGATCGCGGCGAGCGCAGTGAACGGGTCTGGCTGCACCCGGGGGCCTTCGATGAGGCCGCCGTCGTCGACCGGGTGCGCTGGCAGCTCGCCGAGCAGAGCCCGGGCGGGGGAAAGAACGGTGCGCTGCCGAATCACCTGCCCGGACAGCTGCGCAGCGCCGTGGGCCGGGTGCGGATCGAACCCGAGGCGGTGGATGCCGCCGCCCACCACACCGCCCGTCTGTTCGGGTCGGGGCCCGAGGAGCGCGTGCACCGCGCACTCTCCCGCGTACAGGCGATGCTCGGCCATCAGGGCGTGCTGACCCCGGCCGTCGGCGGAGGCCGCTGGCTGAGCGAGCGGCAGCGCCTCGTGCCGTGGGGCGATGTCGCGGGCGACCTGCAGGCCGGCGAGCGGCCCTGGCCCGGGAGCCTTCCCGATCCGCTGCCCTCGGCGGTGTTCGCCGAGGGCGTGCCGGTGGCGGTGCTCGACGACGACGGCGACATGATCGCGGTCGATGCGCGGGGCGAGCCCACGGCGATGCCGACCGTGATCGAGCTCGGGGGCAGACGCCGCGGCATCCTCACCTGGGCCGGGCCGTGGCCGGTCATCGAACGCGAGTGGGATCCCGCCCGCGCGCGACGAGCGCATCGCTTCCAGATGGTCGACGACGCCCAGGGGGCATGGCTGCTGGTGTGCGAGGAGGGCGTCTGGCAGATCGAGGGGAGGTACGACTGATGGGCTTCAACAATCCGTCGGTGCGCTGGTCGGAGATGGCGCGGCTGCTGGGCTCTCCCGACATCGGCGGCGACAAACAACCCGACGGCGGTGACGGCCCGGCCTTCTCGCGCAAGCGCGGAAAGTACGAGCCGCCCCCGATCGAACGCCCCGCGGATGCCGTGCCCTACGCCGAGTTGCACGCGCACTCGTCGTTCTCCTTCCTCGACGGCGCCTCCTCGCCGGCGGAACTGGCGGAAGAGGCCGAACGGCTGGGGTTGCACGCGCTCGCGATCACCGACCACGACGGGTTCTACGGCATCGCCCGCTTCGCCGAGGCGGCGGAGCACCTGCAGCTGAAGACCGTCTTCGGGGCGGAGCTGACGCTCGCCGCCGGAGGCGACGGGGACGTGAGCGCGCCGCCGGCCGGACTGCTGAGCGGGCCGAGTCCGGCCCGGTCGGGGGCGGCCGATCCGCAGGGATCGCACCTGCTCGTGCTGGCCCGCGGTGAGGAGGGCTATCACCGTCTCGCCGCGGCGATCACGCATGCTCAGCTCGCCGGCGGCGAGAAGGGGCGTCCCTGGTACGACCTCGACGACCTCGCCGATCGCAGCGGCGGCCACTGGGCGGTGCTCACCGGATGCCGCAAGGGCGCCGTGCGGCAGGCGCTCGCCGCCGATGGTGCCGATGCGGCCGCCTCGGCGCTCGACCGGCTCATCGCCCTGTTCGGCCCTGAGGCGGTCTTCGTCGAGCTGATCGACCACGGGGCGCCGACCGATACGCGCGACAACGACGTGCTGGCCGCACTCGCCGCCGCGCGGGGTCTGCCCGTGCTGGCCAGCAACAACGTGCACTATGCGGTTCCCGAACGTGTGCACCTGGCGGCGGCGGTCGCGGCGGTGCGGGCGAATCGGGGACTGGACGAGCTCGACGGGTGGCTGCCGTCGCATGCGAGCGCCCACCTGCGCTCGGGCGCCGAGATGACACGGCGGTTCCGGCGCTATCCCGGCGCGGTCGCCCGCACGGTCACCCTCGCCGACGAGCTCGCCTTTCCGCTGCGCCGCGCCAAGCCCGCGCTGCCGAAGCTCCCCGTCCCCGAAGGGCACACGCCGATGTCGTGGCTGCGCCGGCTCGTCTGGGATGCGGTGCCGCACATGTATCCCGACCTCGACGGCGACGGGCGGGCGCGCATCGAGAAGGAGCTCGGCGTCATCGAGCAGAAGGACTTCCCCGGCTACTTCCTGATCGTGCACGGCATCGTGGCCGAGGCGCGTCGACGCGGCATCCTCTGTCAGGGGCGCGGGTCGGCCGCCAACAGTGCGGTCTGCTATCTGCTGGGCATCACCGCGATCGACTCGATCTTCTACAACCTGCCCTTCGAGCGCTTCCTGTCGGCGATGCGGGAGGAGGAGCCCGACATCGACGTCGACTTCGACTCGGATCGGCGCGAAGAGATCATCCAGTGGGTCTTCGACACCTACGGACGCGAGCGCGCGGCGCAGGTCGCGAACGTCATCCAGTACCGGCCCAAGAACGCGGTGCGCGACATGGCCAAGGCGCTCGGGCACTCGCCCGGGCAGCAGGACGCCTGGTCGAAGCAGGTGGAGAGATGGGACGGCGCCGTCGCCGGCGCGCACGACATCCCCGATCGGGTGCTCGCGTACGCCGGCGAGCTGCTGAAGGCGCCTCGCCATCTCGGCATCCATTCCGGGGGCATGGTGCTCACCGAGCGGCCGGTGGGGGAGGTGGTGCCCATCGAGCATGCGCGGATGGAGAACCGCACCGTCATCCAGTGGGACAAGGACGACGCCGCCTGGATGGGGCTCGTGAAATTCGACCTGCTGGGGCTCGGCATGCTCGCCGCCCTGCAGTACTGCTTCGACCTCATCGCGGAGGCGACGGGCGAGACCTGGACGCTGCAGAGCATCCCGAAGGAGGAGGCGGCCGTCTACGACATGCTGTGCCGTGCGGACTCGATCGGAGTGTTCCAGGTCGAATCGCGCGCGCAGATGGGCCTGCTGCCCCGGCTGCAGCCGCGACGGTTCTACGACCTGGTGATCGAGATCGCGCTGATCCGGCCCGGGCCCATCCAGGGCGGCGCGGTGCACCCGTACGTGCGGCGCAAACTCGGGCTGGAAGAGCCGACGTACGCGCACGAGAAGCTGATCCCGGTGCTGGAGCGCACCCTCGGGGTGCCGGTGTTCCAGGAGCAGCTGATGCAGATGGGCATGGCCGTCGGCGACCTCACCGGCGAGGATGCCGATGTGCTGCGCCGGGCGATGGGCTCCAAGCGCGGCATCGAGCGCATCGAGTCGGTACGCCAGAAGCTCTACGACGGCATGGCGCGCAACGGTCTGGTGGGAGCCGTCGCCGACGACATCTACGCGAAGATCCAGGCGTTCGCGAACTTCGGCTTCGCCGAGAGCCATTCCCTGTCGTTCGCGCTGCTCGTCTATGCGTCGTCTTGGCTGAAGCTGCACTATCCCGGGGCGTTCCTGGCGGCCCTGCTGCGGGCGCAGCCGATGGGGTTCTACTCGCCGGCGACCCTCACCGCCGACGCCCGCCGCCACGGCGTCGTCGTGCGTCGTCCCGACCTGCACGCCTCCGGGGTGGATGCCGGGCTCGAGCCCCTCGATGCCGACAGCAGCGGCCCCTCGCCGGCTGCAGGGGCTCCGGTCGTTGAGCGAGCGAGCGCAGCGAGCGAGTCGAAACGCGTCCCCACCGGCATCCCCTCCTGCACCGACCGCCGCCAGCCCCCGGTGCCCCCGTTCGACATCGCCGCTCCCGATGCGTCGGCCGCCCACCGCCGCGACGCCGGTCACGCCGTGCGGCTGGGGCTCGCGGCGGTCACCGGGGTGGGAAAGCGGCTCGCGGAGCGCATCGTCGCCACCCGCGACGCCGAGGGTCCGTTTCGCGACCTGCGCGATCTCGTGCGGCGCACGGGCGCCACCGCCGCGCAGGTGGAGGCGCTGGCGACGGCGGGGGCGTTCGAGAGCATGGGCATCAGCCGCCGCGAGGGCATCTGGTTGGCCGGCGACGCGGCACAGGATCTGCCCGAGTTCCTCCCCGACTCGCTCGTCGCCGTGCAGCCGCCCTTGTTCGGCGACCCCTCGACGTACGACGTGCTGGCCGCCGATCTGTGGGCCACGGGCATCTCGACCGACGATCACCCCCTCACGCACTACCGCGCCCCGCTGGATGCCCGCGGCGTGCTCACCTCGCGAGAGCTCCGCACGCACGAGGTCGGCCGCCGGGTCGAGGTCGCGGGCCTGGTCACCCACCGGCAGCGGCCGGCGACGGCATCCGGCATCACCTTCATCAACCTCGAAGACGAGCACGGTCTCGTCAACGTCATCTGCTCGAAAGGCGTCTGGGATCGTTATCGCCGCGTGCTGCGCGACGCGCCCGCCCTCATCGCCCGCGGCATGCTGGAGCGCTCACCCGAGGGCGTCACCAACCTCGTCGCCGACGCCTTCGAAGACCTGCGCGTCGGCGTGCGCCACCGCTCCCGCGACTTCCGCTGATGTCACCGCCGCGCCGAGGCGTCAGGGGCGGCCGGCGTGCTGCTCGGTCTTGGCGAGCTGGTCGGCCAGGTCGTCGGGGGACAGGGCCGCTTCGCGGAACTCCGTCGTCAACGGCAGACGCAGGTGCAGGTCGGTGCACAGGCACAGCTCGACCGTGCCGTGGTCCAGCACGAAGTCGAGCACGTGGCCGCCGCGGGTGCGTCCGTCGTCGATGAAGTGCGCGTGGCATCCGGGAACGCCGATGCCCTGCTCGTACAGCGGGGTGCGGAAGGCGACGATTGTGCCGTCGACGTCGTCGAACTGCAGCACGGCATCGTCATCGGTGGCCTCGGTCATCGGCCGGTACGGCTTCTGCTGGCGGGTGACCGTCCGGGCGGTCACCCGCCGGAAGCGCCCCGTGATGCGGAGCGCGTACATGTAGTTGGCCGACGCGGTGATCGCATCGATCGCGGCCGAGGCCTCGGCGCGCGTGACGCCGTCGGGCAGCGTCCGCGTGAGGGTGGGCACGAAGTCGGTCACCACCGCGTACGGCGTCGCCGAGTCGGCGGATGCCGCGGCGGCGGTGCCGTCGCCGCGCAGGCGGTAGGCGACGCCGTCGACGACGACCATCTCGCCGTCGAGGGCGTTGAACGTGCCGATGCCGAAATCGCCGTGCTCGAGCAGTTCGCCGACCGTCATGTCGTCTTCGTAGATGCCGTCCAGCAGCGCGGCCATGAGGCTCGTCTGGAACAGGGTGTGACGTTCGGCGCTCATGCGCGGTCCTTTCGGGAAGAGGGAAGGTGGATGCCGAGAGGCCGGAGTCTGCTCACAGCAGCACGTCGGCGAGCAGGTCGCCGCCCAGGCGGCGCAGGTTGTCGCGGTAGTCGACGGGCACGTCGATCACCGAGGGGCCGGGTTCGGAGATCGCGGCGAGGATCGTCGGAACGAGGTCGTCGATGCGGGTGACCCGGTGGCCGTGGGCGCCGAACGACTCCGCGAAGGCCACCACGTCGTAGGCGCCGAGTTCGACCGCCGCGGTGCGTCCGTATTTCTCGACCTGCTGGAAGGCGACCATGTCGTAGGCGGAGTCGTTGAACACGATGTGCGTGAAGCTCGCCCCGACGCGCACGGCGGTCTCCAGCTCGACGGCGGAGTAGAGGAACCCCCCGTCGCCCGACACGGACACGACCGGTGCGCCCGCGTCGGCGAGGCTGGCCGCGATGGCCCAGGGCAGGGCGACGCCGAGGGTCTGCTGCCCGTTGGAGAACAGGAGCGAGCGCGGTCGGTAGGTGCGGAAGTGGCGCGCCATGTAGAGGTAGTTCGAGCCGACGTCGCAGAGCACGGTGGCGGCGTCGGGGAGGGCGGCGCGGATGCCGGCGACGACCGCGACGGGGTCGAGGCCGAACGCGTCGTCGTGGTCGGGGTCGCCGAGGTCGGTGTTCTCGGCGAGGCGGGTGCGCTCACGGTCGACGATGCGGGCGGTCTCGGCATCGTGCTCGAGGGGAAGGCCCGCGCCGTCCACGGCGAGGAGCAGGTCGACGAGGCTCGTGGCGAGATCGCCGACGAGTTCGACCGTCGGTCGGTAGTCGTTGTCGATGTCGGCCGGGATGGTGTCGATGTGGACGATGCGGCGGTCCTTGCCGGCGTTCCATTCCGCGGGCACGAACTCGACGGGGTCGTAGCCGACGGTGAGCACGAGGTCGGCGTGGTGCAGCAGCACATCGCCGGGCTGATTGCGGGCGAAGCCCACACGTCCGAGGTAGTGGTGTTCGAGCTCGCGCGAGATGATGCCGGCGGCCTGGAAGGTCTCCACGACCGGCAGCCCGGTGGCGCGCAGCAGCGCGTGAAGGGCGTCGACGGTGCGGGGATCACCGCTGCGGGCCCCGGCGAGGATCACGGGGAACCGGGCCTCCCGCAGCAGCGCGGCGGCGCGATCGACGGATGCCGAGGCCGCCCCGCCCGTGACGGCGGGCACGATCGCATCGCGGAAGCCGATCGCCGTCGTCGCGGTCGACACGTCGTAGGGGAGCACCACGGCGGCGGCTCCGCGGGGTTCGCGCGTCGCGGCGCGGAACGCGTTCACGATCGCCTCCGCGACGTTGTCGGCGGCGGTGACCTCGGCCGCCGAGACCGTCACGGTCTGCAGCATGCCGACGGCATCCATCGCCTGATGCGCCCGCTTGAGGTGCTGTGTGCGCGACACGGCACCGCAGATCGCGACCACAGGGTCGCCTTCGGTCGTCGCGGTGAGCAGTCCGGTTGCGAGGTTCGCGGTGCCGGGGCCGCTGGTGACCAGCACGACACCGGGAATGCCGGTGAGTCGGCCGACCGCGGCGGCCATGAAGACCGCGTTCTGCTCGGTGCGGCACGTGATGAGCTGCGGCGCCCCGGCGATGCCCTGCACCGCCGCGAGCGCGTCGAAGACGGGGTCGATCTTCGCCCCGGGCACGCCGAACACCCACCGCACGCCGTGCGCCATGAGCACGTCGACGACGCGGTCGGCAGCGCGACGTCCCGCGGGCGGCGTCGGCAGGTGCGTGGCGGAGGGCGACGTGGGGGGAGTGGCGACCGTGGCGATACTCATGACTCCATGCTCCGTCGCCGGCGTCTGGCGAGGAAGACGGCGTCGATGATGCGAGTCATCTGATTCACAGATGATTTCCGTCGCGTCGACAAGCGCGGCATGATCGAGGTATGGATGTCCGCCACCTCTCCGTCTTCGTCGCCGTTGCGCGGGAGATGAGCTTCACACGGGCGGCCGACAGCCTGCTGCTCGCGCAGTCGGCCGTGTCGACCACCGTGCGCGAGTTGGAACGTGAACTGGGCGTCGAGCTGTTCGACCGTTCTCATCGGCAGATCAGACTGACCGGCGCGGGGGAGGAGCTGCTCACGCGCGCCCGGGCGGTGCTGGAGCAGATGCGCGAGATCGGCGAGGCGGTCTCTACGGCGGCGACCGAACTGCGGGGGGCCGTGACGATGGGGCTCATGACGGGCGTCGACCTCGTCGATGTGCCGGGGCTGCTGGGCCGCTATCACGAGCGGCATCCGGCCGTCGCGGTGCAGCTGCGGGCGACGGGGTTGGGTTCGTCGGGTCTGGTCGCCCAGCTCGAGCGCGGCGAGATCGACCTGGCTCTGCTCGCGGTCGTCGATGCGCTTCCGGCGAGCCTGCGGGGTGAGGTCGTCGCCGCATCGCCGTACGTGCTGGTCGTGCCGGGGACGCACCGGCTCGCGGATGCCGAGGGCGTCACGCTCGCGATGCTCGAGGGGGAGAGCTTCGTCGACCTGCCGCCGGGGTACGGGTCGCGGCGCATCGTCGACGATGCCTTCGCCCATGCCGGGGTGTCACGCCGTGTGCTCATCGAGGTCGCCGATCTTTCCACGGCCGCCGCGTATGTGCCACAGGGGCTGGGGTTGGCGATCGTGCCGCGTTTCGCGGCGCTGGCGGCCTCGTCGGGCTCGGGGCGTCCGTTCGCCGATCCGGCCCCGCGGATGCCGGTGCGCATCGTGCCGCTCGATGACGCCGTTCCCGCCTTCGAGGTGTCTCTCGCGTGGTCGCGCCGTCGCCCCCTGACCGCCGCTGCGCAGGGCCTCGTCGACCTGCTGCGCACCGAACTGCTGCCGTAGCCCCTCAACGACCGGGGGTGAGCGGGACGGAACAGGACTCGACGGTCGTCCAACCCCGTGACGCGCACGAGCGGCGTAGCGTCGGGGACATGGCGAACGTTGCAGATTTCTTCATCGACACCCTCAAGCGCGCCGGCATCACCCGCATCTGGGGTCTTCCCGGCGACTCCCTCAACGCCTTCACCGATGCGCTGCGGCGCGACAGCGGCGACGACGCGATCCACTGGATGCACATGCGGCACGAGGAGGCCGCCGCCTTCGCCGCCGGCGCCGAGGCGGAGCTGACGGGCGAGCTCGCCGTCGTCGCGGGCTCGTGCGGCCCCGGCAATCTGCACTTCATCAACGGTCTGTTCGACGCCAACCGCAACCGCGTGCCGCTGCTGGCGATCGCCTCGCACATCCCGTCGGCCGAGATCGGCAGCACCTACTTCCAGGAGACCCACCCGCAGGAACTCTTCCGCGAGTGCAGCGTCTACACCGAGCTGGTGAGCGATCCGACGCAGCTGCCGTGGGTGCTGGAGATCGCCATGCGCGCCGCGGTCGAAAAGCGCGGCGTCGCGGTCGTCGTCGTGCCCGGCGACGTGTTCTTCGCCGACGCTCCCGATCGGCGGCCGACCGCTCCGATCCGCGCCGCCGGCTCGACGGTGCTGCCCTCGGCATCCGCTCTGGCCGCCGCCGCGACCGCACTCAACGACGCCAAGAAGGTGACGATCCTCGCCGGGTCGGGCGTCGCGGGCGCGCATGACGAGGTGCTCGCCCTCGCCGAGACGCTGCAGGCGCCGATCGTGCACGCCCTGCGCGGCAAGGAGCACATCGAGTGGGACAACCCCTACGACGTGGGGATGACGGGGCTGCTGGGCTTCTCGTCGGGGTACAAGGCGATGGAGTCGTGCGACACCCTGCTCATGCTCGGCACCGACTTTCCGTACCGGCAGTTCTTCCCGTCGAAGGCGACCGTGATCCAGGTCGACATCCGCGGCGAGCAGCTGGGACGGCGCACGCCCATCGACGTGGGATTGGTCGGCGGCGTGAAGGAGACGGCGAACGCGCTGCTGCCGCTGCTGCAGGGTGACCGGTCGTCGAAGCACCTGGACGAGAGTGTCGCCCACTACCGCAAGACGCGCGAGCGGCTCGACGACCTGGCCATCGACGACGGCAAGGCTCCGGTACGGCCGGAGTACGTCACGCGGGTGCTGGACGAGCTCGCCGACGAGGATGCCGTGTTCACCGCCGACGTCGGAAGCCCCGTGATCTGGGCCGCCCGCTATCTGCACATGAACGGAAAGCGCCGGCTGATCGGCTCGTTCGCACACGGGTCAATGGCCAACGCGATGCCGCAGGCGCTCGGGGTGCAGGGCGTCGACCGCTCACGCCAGGTGATCGCGCTCGCCGGCGACGGCGGGCTGGCGATGCTCCTCGGCGACCTGCTGTCGATCCGCCAGAACGACCTGCCCGTGAAGATCGTCGTGTTCAACAACTCGTCGCTCAACTTCGTCGAGCTCGAGATGAAGGCGGCGGGCATCGTCAACTTCGGCACGGGGCTCGACAACCCGAGCTTCGCCGCGATCGCCGAGGCGATGGGCATCACCGGCATCCGCGTGGAGAAGGGCAGCGAGCTGCGCGGAGCGATCGCGCAGGCGCTCGCGACCGACGGGCCGGTGCTGGTCGACGTGGTCACGGCGCGTCAGGAGCTGGCGATGCCGCCGTCGATCACGCTCGCCCAGGCGAAGGGGTTCTCACTCTGGGCGCTGCGCACCGTGCTGTCGGGGCGCGGGGACGAGCTGATCGACCTCGCCGACACGAACGTCTGGCGTCGCCTGTTCCACTGACGCGGCCCGCTCCGTCGCAGGTCGGGCCAGGCGGTGGCGGCGCTCGATCGCCTGCCCGGCGTAGCTCGCGCCGACGATGAGCGCTGCCCCCCCAACGCCGACGGGGCCGATCGCCTCGCCGCCGATGGCGACGCCGACCACGAGTGCCCAGACGGGTTCGGTGCCCATGAGGATGCTCGCGCGTGCGGCCGACGTGCGCCGCACCGCCCAGAGCTGCACCGCGAAGGCGAACACCGAGCACAGCAGTCCGAGAAACAGCACGTCGGCGAGGGCCGCGGCATCCAGGCGGGAGACCGCGACCGGCAGGGCGGGCCCTGCGATCGCCGAGAACACGACGCTGCCGACCACCAGCTGCACGAAGACCACGCCGAGCGAGCTGTCGCGGCGCCCGCGGGTGAGGTGGCCGCTGGCAGTCACGTGTACGGCGCGCACCACCGCCGCGGCGATGACGAGCGCATCGCCGGCGGTTGGCAGACGGATGCCGTCGCCGGAGACGAGCAGCGCGACGCCGACGACGGCGGCCACCGCGGCGACGAAGTACGAGCGCGGCAGCCATACGCGTGACGCGATGCCCTCCAGTGCTGGCGTCATGACGAGGGCGAGGCTGATGAGCAGGCCCGCGTTGGTGGCGGAGGTGAGGCTCACGCCCCAGGTCTCCAGCCCGATGACGGCGGCCTGCGTGCCTCCGAGCGCCACCGCGATCACGAGCCCGCGTCCGCGGGGGAGGCGCTGTCGGGTGAGGGCGCAGAGGATGCCGGCGCCGGCGGCGGCGACGAGGAACCGCAGCGCATTGGCGGAAGCGACCCCGGTGAGGCTGATGAGGTCTTTGGCGACGAGGAAGCTCGCGCCCCAGACGGCGGCGACCGCGAGGAGGGCGAGGTCGACGAGCAGGTCGGAGCGGCGGGTCATGCGCCCAGCGTGACAGGCGCCGTCGTGAAGAGCATCGGGCAATGTCTTCATCGATATGTTAGAGATTGCTTATGGATCCGATGCGCCTGCGGCTGCTGCGCGAGCTCGACGATCGCGGCAGCGTGTCGGCGGTCGCGGCGGCGCTGCACGTCAGCGCGTCGGCGGTGTCGCAGCAGCTGGCGATTCTGCAGGCGGACGTTCCCGTGCCGCTCACCGTGAAGCAGGGGCGTCGGCTGGTGCTGACGGATGCCGGGCGCGCGCTCGCGGCGGCCGGGGCCCGAGTCGACGAGGCCCTGGTGCTCGCGCGGGAGAGCGTCGGTGCGTTCCTCGCCCGTGACGCCGCGCCCGTGCGCGTGTCGGCGTTCCACAGTGCGGGCGTCGCGCTGTTCGGACCGCTGCTAGCAGCACTGGATGACGTCCCCGTCGCGCTCGCCGACGAGGACGTGGCGCGCGAGGAGTTTCCCGGTCTCGTGGCCGCGCACGACCTCGTCATCGCGCACCGGCTGGCCCACGACCCGGACTGGCCGCGAGAGCGGATGGTGGTCACGCCGCTGTTCGTCGAACCCCTGGATGTCGCGCTGCCGGTGGCGCACCCCCTGGCATCCGCCGAGCGGATCGATCCCGTGGCCCTCCGCGGACAGACGTGGATCTCGACGCACGAGGGCTTTCCGCTCACCGGCGTGCTGCAGGCGATCGCAGCGCTGAGCGGTGAGCCGCCGATCATCGGCCACCGGGTGAACGAGTTCTTCGTCGCGGCGCAGATCGTCCGCGCCGGGGCGGCGATCGCCGTCATGCCGCGGTTCACCGCGCGCGCCCTGGCGACCGACGGCATGGTGCTACGACCGCTCGCCGGGGTCACCCTCAGCCGTCACGTGGACGTGCTCGCCCGCCCCGACGCGCTGGCGCGCGCGGCCGTCCGCCGCGTGCGGGCTGCGCTCGTGGATGTGGCCGCCGACCTCGCGCAGTGAGACCGCAGGCATTGCCCTCGCCCTGATGCCCCGTCCGGTTCGGGGTCGCCTCTGGTCGCTCAGCGTGGGCGAGAACGACCACATGCGACCCCGAACCGGCCGGAGGGGGCGGTGTCAGCCTCCCTGGCGGTGGGCATCGGAGCGGGGCATGCTGGAGGCATGTCCTTCACCATCTGGAACGTGCTCGTCCTGGTCGCGGTGCTGGCCGCGCTCGCGCTGTTCGTCGCGGCGGTCGTCAGCATCGCGTCGTCGTCGGCGACGAGCCTGGAGAAGACGCTCTGGATTCTCGTGACGCTGATGTTCCCCCTCATGGGGCCGATCGTCTGGCTCGCGGTCGGGCGGCGCTCGATCGTCGCGAATCCGGCCGATCGCCGGTGAGGCGCGCGGCTGTCAGCCGGCGAGCGCGAGACCGCAGGTCTCGATCGTCCGCCCGATGAACGCCTGATCCTCCGGATCGCTGCCGACCGCCACCTCCCGGGCGACCTGGTGGTGAGAGCGCTCCCGTAGGCTGGAGCCGACCTCCTTCTCCCCTTTTCAGAACGACTGCGTTCCCGTGCCACTTCGTCGCGACATCCAAGGTCTGCGCGCGCTCGCCGTGCTGGCCGTCATCGGCGCGCACGCCGCCGGCTGGCCGCAGGGCGGCGTCGCGGGTGTCGACGTCTTCTTCGTGATCTCGGGTTTCGTGATCACCGGGATGCTGCTGCGTGAGCAGCGCAAGGACGGCCGCATCCGCCTGGCACGGTTCTACGGCAGACGCGCTCGCCGCCTCGTGCCGGCCGCGCTCGTCACGGTCGGCGCCGTCGTCGGCACCGCCTATGCCCTGTTCGGACGGGCACGCGCAGAGCAGATTCTGTGGGACGGCATCTCGGCGCTGCTGCTGGTGTCGAACTGGCGTTTCACGCAACAGGGCACCAACTACTTCGACGCGGGTGACGCCGTCTCGCCGTTGCAGAACTTCTGGTCGCTGTCGGTGGAGGAGCAGTTCTACCTCGTCTGGCCGGGCTTGCTGATCGTGTCGCTGCTGTTCGTGCCCGCCGTGGCGCGCCGCGGTCGGGCGGCTGCCGCGGTCGCCGCCGGATGGGCGGTCGTCGTGATCGCGGCATCCTTCGGGTGGGCACTGCTGCAGAGCGCGTCGGCGCCGACGGCGGCGTACTTCTCGACCGCGACGCGCGCGTGGGAGTTCGCACTCGGCGCCCTGGCCGCGGCGGCCGTGCCGCTGCTGCGACGGCTTCCCGCAGTCCTCGGGGCGCTGCTCGCGTGGATCGGTGTCGCGGGCGTTGTCGCCGCGCTGGTGCTCATCGACCCGGCCGCCGTGGGCTTTCCGGGGCCGTGGGCGGCCGCGCCGACCGTCGCGACCGCGCTGGCGCTGGCCGGCGGGGTTGCCGCGCCGCCGCTGGCGCTGTTCCCGTGGACGAACCCGATCGCGGTCACGATCGGCAACGCGTCGTACTCCCTCTATCTGTGGCACTTCCCGGTGGTCGTGTTCGCCGCCGCGCTGCTGCCCGCGTCGCCGTGGTCGCTGCCGCTGACCCTGGCGATCATCGCCGTCGTCGGGTTCGCGTCGTACGCGATCGTCGAGCAGCCGCTGCGCTACGCACCGTTCCTGGGTGGGCGGGTTCCCGCGACGACGGTGGCCGAGCCTGAGGAGCCGGCGGTCGTTGCAGTGGATGCCGCCGCGCCCGCCGTGCCTGCCGAGGCTCCCGCTGTGGCGCTGCCGGTGCGCACCCCCGAGATCGCGACCAGACGTCCCGCGGGCTGGCAGCCGGGCACGCGCTACTTCCCGGGCAGTCCCCGGGTGGCGGCCCAGAGCGCGGGTGTCGAGCCGGTTGAGGTGGCGGCGGCATCCGTTCCGGAGGTCGTGCCCGTCGAGCAGCCCGTGATCGCTCCACCGCCGGTCGAGGTTCCGGAGGTGCCGACGCTCGCGATGAGCGACAGCGTTCCGGTAGCGAGCGTCGCTCCGATGGTCGCCTGGCGGGAGCGTTTCCGCACCCAGGTCTCTCTGGCCGCCGCCGGTCTCGTCGCCGCCGCGTTGCTGGTCGTGCTCGTCGTACAGGTGCAGCAGCCGCGGCCGCTGCCGCCGACGGCCGGGGGCACCGATCAGGCGGCGCCCGCGATCGAGGATCCGACGGCGGCGCTGCAGGCCGATCTCGCAGCGGCGGTGTCGGCGACGACCTGGCCCGATCTGCACCCGTCGCTCGATGAGGTGATGGCGCAGTCGTCGGGGGCGAATCCCGCGCACGACTGCTTCGCGCCGACGCTGCTGCCGGATGCCGCCGCGTGCACGTGGGGGAGCGGCGACGCTCCGCGGCACCTGTACCTCGTGGGCGACTCGACGGCGATGGCGTACGCGCCGGCGCTGAAGGCGCTCGCCGAGCAGAGCGGGGGAACGATCCGCGTCACGACGGTCGGGCTCTACGGATGCCGCTTCACCGACGTGCTGGTGCAGAACGACGACCCCGCGGTGATGCAGGCGTGCACGCAGCGCAAGAACGACGTCGCCGCGATGATTGCCGCCGATCACCCCGAGCAGGTGCTGGTCTCGAACGCGTACACGCTGGGCCGCACGGCGGACGGGCGTGACCTGAGCGCGACAGATCTGATCGCCGCGGAGGCGGCCGAGATGGCGCGGTACGGGATGCCGGGCCGCATCGTCTACCTCGAGGCGCCGCCAGAGGGCGCGCCGCTCGGCAACTGCTACACGCGGGTCGGCTCGCCGTATGCGTGCGCGACGAGCGTCACGCCGGTGTGGCGCGACATGCAGGCGGCGACGGCGGCCGCCGCAGCGGCGACTGGCGATCGCCTGGTGGATGCGCTGGCGTTCACCTGCTGGCAGGACGTCTGCCCGGCGTTCGCGGGGACGCTGCCGATCCGCTATGACCAGACACACCTCACGGTCGCCTACTCCGCGCACCTCGCGCCGTACCTGCGGTGGGTGCTGGACGGCGCCGCCGCGGCCGGCGTCCCGGCGCCGCCCGGCTAGAATCGTTGCGCCAGCCTCTGTAGCTCAGTGGAAGAGCCACTCCGTCCTAAGGAGCGGGTCGGGGGTTCGAATCCCTCCAGGGGCACAGTTTCTTTTTAGCCCTGACCTGCTATTTCTTTCGTGGTCAGACCTTTCAGAATCGCGTTTTTCCCGCTTTTCCCGCATTTGTACACACTGTGAATGGAATGTGATGTCTCAGGACATGGGTGACAGTTCTGTATCAGGACATCGGTGACAGTTCGTGTGTCAGGACATTGGTGACACTTCTTTCTTCTTCGGGCCGCG
>NZ_MEEL01000045.1:0-28946 GCF_001724435.1 Microbacterium sp. SCN 69-37 | reverse complement strand
CTCGCCCGCGGCTACCGCAACCGCCACAACTACCGCCTCCGCATGCTCCTCGCCGCCGGCGGACTCACCCCA
The DNA here is from genome assembly GCF_001724435.1 of Microbacterium sp. SCN 69-37. NCBI lineage: Bacteria > Bacillati > Actinomycetota > Actinomycetes > Micrococcales > Microbacteriaceae > Microbacterium > Microbacterium sp. SCN 69-37. The sequence continues at coordinate 28,874 of NZ_MEEL01000045.1, read as the reverse complement.
TGACCCCCACCGAATGTCCGAAGAGCCACTAATCTCCTCGGCTCATCTCCTCGGCGCCGAGCGGCATCGCCGTCAGCGCCGGGTCACGCTGTCGCCGAGCGCCCGCAGCAGCCGGGTGAGGGCGTTGATGTCGTCCAGCGGCCAGTCCACGATCGCGTCGAGCAGCAGTCCCTGCTGGGGCGCGCGCGCCGCCTCGAGACGGGCAAGACCCTCCGGCGTCGGGGCGAGGAGGCTCGAGCGGCCATCGGCCGGGTCGGGGGAACGGGAGATGAGGCCGAGCGACTCGAGTTCGCGGATGGTCCGGCTCAGCTGGCCCTTGTCCATCATCAGCAGATCGGACAGGGACGACAGCGTCACGCCGTCGCGGCGCGCGATCGTCGTGAACACCTTGTAGGCGCCGGGGAGAAGGCCGGGGCTCACCCGGTTCGCGATCTCGCTGATCACCCGCTGGAAGCGGGTGATCAGCTCACCGAACTCGGACTCCAGTTCCCGCACCGCGGCGGTGCGGGAACCGGAGTCTTCGGCCGTCTCAGCCATCGTTTCGGGATCCGGCAGGCACGGTGCGCACGGCGCCGGTGGCGGTGAGCGTCTCCATCGCCTCGGGAACCGAGACCGTGGCGAGGTCGGCCTCGCTGGCCTGCATGCGCTCGACGGTGGTCATCGTCGTGAGCGGCTTGTTGGGCAGGAACACGATCGCGATGAGCGAGACCACCGCGAAGGGCACCGCGATCAGGAAGGAGTGCGAGATGCCGTTGGCGTAGATGTCCTCGAACACGACTCGAAGCGTATCGGGCATGGCCGACACCTTCGGCAGCGAGCCTGTCTGCAGCTGCTGCGCCCAGTACTGCGCCTGGTCGCCGAGCCCCATGATCGCGGCGGTGATGTCCTCCTTGCGCTGGGCGACGAGATCGACCACACGCGCCGCGAGAGCGGCGCCCATCACCGAGACGCCGATCGTGCCGCCGAGGCTGCGGAAGAAGGTGACGCCGGAGCTCGCCACGCCGATCTCCTCGGGACGGGTGGTGTTCTGCACGACGAGAACGAGGTTCTGCATCGTCATGCCGACGCCGGCGCCGAGCAGGAACATGTACACCGAGACGATCGCGAAGTTCGTGTCGTAGTGGATCGTCGACAGCAGGTACGAGCCGGCGATCAGCAGCACCGCGCCGACGATGAGGTAGGGCTTCCATCTGCCGTAGCGGGTGACGAGGGTTCCCACGCCGACGGAGGCGACCAGCAGGCCGGCGATCATCGGGATGGTCATGAGGCCCGCCTCGGTGGGCGTCGCGCCGCGGGCCAGCTGCATGTACTGGCTGAGGAAGACCGATGCGCCGAACATCGCGATGCCGGTGGCGATCGAGGCGATGACCGACAGGGTGAAGGTGCGGTTGCGGAACAGCGTCAGCGGGACGAGCGGCTCGCGCGAGCGCAGTTCGACGATCACGAACAGCAGGGCCGCGAGGATCGCTCCGCCGACCATCAGCACGGTGGTCAGGCTCCACCAGTCGTTGTTGCCGAGATCCCACCAGTCGCCGGTCGTGGTCGTGCCGGCGTTGGTCACCCAGATCAGCAGCAGCGAGACGGCCGCCGACAGCAGCACGATCCCGAGGTAGTCGATGGTCGTCTTCTTACGGCGTCGTGCGGGCACGTGCAGAGTCGCCTGCACCAGGACCAGCGCCACGACGGCGACGGGAAGCGACACGAAGAAGTTCCAGCGCCAGCCCCACGCGTCGGTGATGACACCGCCCAGCAGCGGGCCGCCGATCGTCGCGAGCGCCATGACCGCGCCGAACAGGCCCATGTACCGACCGCGCTCGCGGGGGCTGATGATGTCGGCCATGAGCACCTGGCTGAGGGCCGCGAGGCCGCCGGCGCCGATTCCCTGCACGGCGCGGAAGGCGATCAGCATCTCCGGCGACTGCGAGAAGCCGGCCGCGGCCGTCGCGAGGACGAAGATCACGATCGCGAGCTGGTAGAGCACCTTGCGATTCGTCAGGTCGGCGAGCTTGCCCCAGACGGGGGTGGAGATCGCGGTCGTGAGCAGGGTCGCGGTGACGACCCACGTGAAGGCGGCCTGGTTGCCGTCGAGGTCGTGGATGATGACGGGCAGGGAGCTGGAGACGACCGTGGAGGCGAGCATGGACACGAACATGCCCAGCAGCAGCCCCGACAGGGCTTCGAGGACCTGCCGATGGTTCATGCGCGGCGCGGTGCCGGCGGCGAGCGTTTCTGACATAGAGGGATTTCCTAAAGGTGCTGCGTTGCGGAGGTGACGCCGAGAGCGGCGAAGTGGTTGACGTTAGTCAACGGTTGAGCTTGGTCAACTATATGGTCAACGTTGACCTACGTCAACTATTCCCAGGTGGGGGATGTCGCCCGGATCAGTCGCTCAGAGCCAGAGCGCGGTACGGCTCGCGCGGGCGGGATGCGACGGCATCCACCGCCGTCTCCACGCCCGTCCGGCGCCGCGTCGTGCGGCGGTAGAGCTCGTCGATCAGCTCGGTCGCCAAGCGCACGAGGCTGCCGATCTCGCGCTCGTCGCGATCGACCCAGGCGCACCGGGGCTCGTCGCCGACGGGCACGAATCCGTCGTGCTCCTCCCAGACGACGAGGGTGCGCTCCGCGCCCAGCACGTGCTGCTGCCACCAGACCTGTCGAAGGTACGTGCGCGGGATCGACTTCCACGTCTTGTTGGTGGTCTTGATCTCAGCGAGGATCACACGCCCGTCCGCGTCGACGGTGATGCCGTCGGGGGTGGCGAGATGGCGCTTCTCCACGACGGCGTGGAAGAGCGCGGACGACGGGTGGATGCCGTGGGTCGCCGCGACCCACGCCGCGATTTCGGGCTCGCGGCGGCGCCCGTGGTCGGTGAAGGCGTTGCCGGAGAAGCCGCGGCCTGCTCCGAGCTTGGCATCGGCAGCGCGGGCGATGGCGGCGGGGCTCGTCAGCTGTGCGACGTCCGTGGCGGTGATGCCGCGAGATCGCGCCCGCATCCATCCCACGCGATCGCGGGAGTCGGCGACGATCCGCTCTGCCAGCTCCGGCGCGACGCGCGCGAGAGCTTCCGGAGTCATGTCATCGAGGCTAACCCGCGCCGTCGACGTGGACGGACGCGACACCCGAGCCGCCGCCGATTTGGCGAGTCCGGTGGGCTCACGTATGCTGGACGAAGCCAAAGACCGCTGGTCTCGTCGTCCGCTACGGCGGACGCCGACGAAGCTCTGCATCGCAGGGGCCCGCGCAGGTGTCACAGACAGTCTCCGGGAAACCGATTCGAAGCTCCGTGCGCTTGCGCCGGAGCTTTTTCGCGTTGTGGGCGTCGCTCGCGAGAGCGGCGATCACGGCCGATGCTCCGCCACCGCGGAGTGTCACATTCACATCAAGGAGTGACCATGGCGCAGAAGGATGCATCGGTCGCCGAGCTCACGAAGAACTTCGAGGACTCGACTGCCGTACTGCTGACCGAGTACCGCGGTCTGACGGTCGCCCAGCTCAAGCAGCTGCGCAACAGCATCCGTCAGGACGCGAGCTACGCCGTGGTGAAGAACACGCTGACCAAGATCGCCGCGAACAACGCGGGGATCACGGCGCTGGACGAGGACCTCAAGGGTCCCTCGGCCGTCGCGTTCGTGCACGGTGACTTCGTCGCCACCGCCAAGGCTCTGCGTGACTTCGCCAAGGCCAACCCGCTTCTGGTGATCAAGGGCGGCATCTTCGAGGGCAACGCCCTGAGTGCCGACGAGATCAACAAGTACGCCTCCCTGGAGAGCCGCGAGGTTCTGCTGGCGAAGGCGGCGGGCATGATGAAGGCGACGATGGGCAAGGTTGCGGCCACCATCGACGCGCTTCGCGAAAAGCTGGAGACCGCCGAAGCCGCGTAAGCGACCGGCGAGCTCTTTCCCCACACCCCACCTATCTAGGAGATACATCATGGCGAAGCTCACCACTGAGGAGCTGCTCGAGCAGTTTGCCGGCCTGACCCTCGTCGAGCTCAGCGAGTTCGTGAAGGCGTTCGAGGAGAAGTTCGACGTCACCGCTGCTGCCCCCGTCGCCGTTGCCGGCGCTGCGGGTGGCGCGGGTGGCGCGGAAGAGGTCGAGGAGAAGGACTCCTTCGACGTCATCCTCGAGGCCGCTGGCGACAAGAAGATCCAGGTCATCAAGACGGTGGCCAAGGCCGTCGTCGACGGTGCCCCCAAGGCCGTGCTCGAGGGCGCGAACAAGGAGACCGCCGAGAAGGCGAAGGCTGCCCTCGAGGAGGCCGGCGCGACGGTGACCCTGAAGTAATCAGCTCTTCTCGAAGAACTGCAGCGAAGGCCCCCGGGATCTCCCGGGGGCCTTCCGCGTTCTCTGCGTTCAGACGCCGCTCTCGACCGGAGGGATGCCTGCGGTGGAGCTGCGGACGATCAGGCGCGCCGGAATGCGCAGCTCGGTGCGGGCGCGGCCGGGCTCCGCGATCTCGGCGAGCAAGACGCTCACCGCAGCCCGCCCCTGCTCCCGCGGCACCTGCTGCAGGGTGGTGAGGGAGAACATCTCGGCGAACTCGTGATCGTCGATGCCCGCGACACTGAGCGCGGCCGGCACCTGGATGCCGAGACGGCGTGCGGCGATGATGGCGCCGATCGCCACTTCGTCGCACACCCCGACGATGGCGGTGGGACGCCTGCGCGTATCGCTCAGCAGGTCGGCGGCGGCGGCGTAGCCGCCGGGCAGGGTCACTTCGGAGTGTGCGTGGCGGATGAAGCTCGCCAGCCCGGCTTCGGTCATCGCGTGCTGGTAGCCCGACAGCCGCTCCTGGTCGACGTGGGCCCAGTGGCTCTGCGGTGCACCGCCGACGAACGCGATGTCGCGGTGGCCGAGGGCGATCAGATGCTCGGTCGCCCGCCGTGCCGCGTAGTCGTCGTCGACCGCGACGACGCTCGTCAGCTCGCTGGAGCCGACGACGCTGACGATGGGGCGGTCGATGCGGGTCAGTCGCTCCAACTCGTGATCGACCGGTTCCAGACCGACGGCGATCAAGCCGTCGAATCTCTTGCGTGCGAGGAAATCGTCGAAGATGCGGGCACGGCCCTCGGTGCCCGGCTTTGCGTCGTAGAGGGTGAGATCGAGACCTCGTTCCAGCAGCGCCTGCTGGATGCCTTCGAGCACCTCCGCGAAGAACCACCGGTTGACGTACGGCATGACGACACCGATGTTCTGGGTGCGCCCGGTCGCAAGGCCCACCGCACCTGCCGACGGCACGTATCCCAGTTCTGCGGCGGCGGCCTGGACGCGCGACTTGGTCGCTTCCGACACGTATCCGGCGCCGCTGAGAGCGCGGCTGGCCGTCGCTTTCGATACGCCTGCGTGGGCGGCGACTTCGGCGATGCCGGCCATCGGTGCTCCTCCTCGAGCGCTGTTCGCTGACTATCTCACGGCTCAGTATGGAACCGGTTGCTCTCATCTTCGTGTCGCGGGATGCCGCGCGGTAGTGGTTGTTATCGGGTTGTGACAATCGTCGGGTTGCGTCGTGGGAGAGGGTCCAATAGCTTGGCCTGGAATCGGTTCCGGAACGGGGCCGTGTGCATCAGGAATCATCCGAGCACTCAATGAGGAGGAATCACATGGGGATGTCACGGCGGCGCTGGATTGCGCCTCTGGCTGTCATGGGCGTGGCGGCGTTCGCACTCGCGGGCTGCGCCGAGGGCGGCAGTAGCGGCGGCAGCGCCAGCGGAACGGGGGCGGCCGGGGGGACGGTTCGCATCTCGGGCGGTATCACCGGCTCCGAGGCCGACGCCCTCCAGAAGGTCTTCGACGACTGGAGCAAGACGAGCGGGATCACCGTGCAGTACACCGGTGACAAGAGCTTCGAGGCGAACATCGTCACCAAGGTCACCGGTGGCGACGCGCCCGACATCGCGATCGTGCCGCAGCCGGGTCTGCTGAAGACCCTGGTCGGCACGGGCGACGTCAAGAAGGCGCCGCAGGCGGTGGAGGACAACGTCAACGCCAACTGGTCGCCGGACTGGAAGAAGTACGGCACGATCGACGGCACGTTCTACTCCGCACCGATGCTCGCCAACATCAAGGGCTACGTCTGGTACTCCCCGGCGAAGTTCAAGGAATGGGGCGTCGAGGTTCCGAAGACGTGGGACGAGCTGCTCACGCTGACCAAGACGATCCAGGAGAAGACGGGGGCCGCGCCCTGGTGCGCCGGCTTCGAGTCGGGCGGCGCCTCCGGCTGGCCGGGCACCGACTGGATCGAGGACCTTGTCCTGCGCCAGTCCGGCCCCGACGTCTACGACCAGTGGGTCGACGGCTCGGTGAAGTTCACCGACAAGCCGATCGCCGACGCCTTCACCGCGGTGGGCGACATCCTGCTGAACCCGTCGTACGTCAACGCCGGCTTCGGTGATGTCAAGAGCATCAACAGCACGGCATTCGGTGACGTCGCGGCGAAGGTCGCCGACGGTTCGTGCCCGATGACCCACCAGGCGTCGTTCCTGACGGCCAACTTCCTCACGGTGAAGACGGCGTCGGGTCAGGCTCCCAAGGTCGCGCCCGACGGCGATGTCTACGCGTTCGTGCTCCCGGGCTACAAGGAGGGCGCGGCCACGATCGAGGTCGGCGGCGAGTTCGTCGCGGGCTTCTCAGACAGCGGGGCGACGCAGAAGGTGCTCGAGTTCATGTCGAGCGCCGACTTCGCCAACGCGCGAGTCAGCGAGGGCGGCGCCATCTCGGCCAACCTCAAGGCGGACCCGAGCAAGGCCTCGAGCAAGTTCCTGACCGAGGCGATGAAGCTGCTGCAGGACCCGAACACCACGGTCCGCTTCGACGCGTCGGACCTCATGCCCGCCACGGTCGGCTCCGGCTCGTTCTGGAAGGGCATGGTCGACTGGATCGACGGCAAGGACCAGGCCAAGGTCCTCAGCGACATCCAGGCCGGCTACAACAACTAGTCACACCTGCCGCGTGACACCGCGGGCGGGATGCCGTAGCCTCGGCATCCCGCCCGTGGCGCCCGCGCCCCGTCTCGCTCCCATTCCGCGTCCACCGAAGCACACGGAGGCTCATCGATGTCCGCACCCATCACCGCGCCCGCGCGAGACAAGACCGACGGGCTGGCGCCTGACTCCGGTCCGCGCCGCGCCTTCTCACCCCGCGTCACCGCCGGTATCGCCACCGGTGCGCTCGTCATCCTGCTGGCTCTGGTGGTGCTGCTCCTGCTGAGCACTCCCGTGGAGGACCCGGCGAAGATCGTCATCCCCGGAGTCTCGCTCACCGCGTTCTTCCAGTGGCTCGGCGTGATGGGCCCGATCGTGCAGATCCCCATCATCCTCGTCGCCTTCGCCGCCGTGGTCGGTGTGCTGCTCCTGCTGATCGAGTACGCGCCCCGTCCCGGGCGGGTCTACTTCTGGATCCGCCTCGTCGCCTGCTTCGCGATCCCGGTCCTGGCCCTGCTGCTGCTGCGCCCGTACGCGAACGCGTTCATCTACGTGCTCGGCATCGCGCTCGTCTCCGGTGCCGCACTGTTCGTACTCGACTACCGCGCACGCAAGGGCGCCGGCTATCTTTTCCAGCTCGTGCTCTTCGCCGCCCCGGCTGCGGTGCTGCTGCTGATCGGTCTCATCTACCCGTTCTTCGCGACGTTCGTGCAGTCGTTCTTCGACAAGACGGGTGCCGAGTTCGTGGGCTTCGACAACTACGTGTGGGTCTTCACGCAGCCCGAGGGCACCTGGTCGGTCATCAACACCGTCATCTGGGTGCTCATCTGCCCGACGATCGCCACCATCGTGGGTCTCGCCTACGCCGTGTTCATCGATCGCGCCGCGGGCGAGCGGTTCTTGAAAGTGCTGATCTTTATGCCCTTCGCGATCTCGTTCGTCGGCGCGGGCATCATCTGGAAGTTCATGTACGACTACCGTCAGGGCGACCAGCTGGGTCTGCTCAACGCCATCATCACGGCGTTCGGGGGCGACCCCGTCGCCTGGCTCAGCGTCACGCCGCTCGTGAACAGCCTGCTGCTGATGGTCGTCTTCATCTGGAGCCAGACAGGACTTGCGATGGTCATCCTCTCCGCCGCGATCAAGGCGGTTCCGCCGGAGCAGGTCGAGGCCGCGGAGCTGGACGGCGCGAACGCGTGGGAGCGGTTCAGGAACGTGACCGTCCCCGGCATCCGCTCGTCGATCGTCGTCGTGGTGACCACGGTCGCCATCGCGTCGCTGAAGATCTACGACATCGTCGCCGTCATGACCGGCGGTCGCGCGAACACGTCCGTGCTCGCCTTCGAGATGGTCAACCAGCAGCAGCGCTTCCAGAGCTACGGGCACGCGGCGGCGCTGGCCGTCGTGCTGTTCATCTTCGTGACGCCGCTGATCGTGTTCAACATCATCCAGATCCGCAAGCAGAGGGAGATCCGATGAGCACCGGAGTCGACATCATCGAGCCCGTCACCGACACCCGCTCGGCTCGACAGGTCTCCCGCGACACGCGCAAGCACGAGGCCATGGCGCGTAAGCGCCTGACCTCCAAGGGGGCGACGATCGCGGCGCTGGTCATCGCGATCTTCTGGACCATCCCGACCTTCGGCCTGTTCGTCACCTCGCTGCGCCCCGGCTCGGACGTGCAGAGCACCGGTTGGTGGACGGTGTTCACCGACCCGTCGTTCACGCTGGAGAACTTCCAGAAGGCGCTGACCTCGGGCGGCACCGCGCTGACTCTGGGCCAGTCGTTCCTCAACTCGCTCGCGATCACGATCCCGGTCGTGTTCTTCGCGCTGGCGGTGGCCTCGCTGCTCGCCTACGCCTTCGCCTGGATCGACTTCAAGGGGCGCAACCTCGCGTTCATCGCGGTGTTCGCCCTGCAGATCGTGCCGCTGCAGATGGCGCTGGTGCCCCTGCTGAGCCTGTTCTCCCGAGGGATGACGATCGGCGACGTCACCGTCTTCCCGGCGCTGGATCTGCGCGGACTCGAGCACAGCTTCGCGACGGTGTGGATCGCGCACACGATCTTCGCGCTGCCTCTGGCGGTGTTCCTGCTGCACAACTTCATCGCGGAGATCCCCAGCGAGGTGATCGAGGCGGCGCGGGTGGACGGGGCCGGCCACGGACAGATCTTCTTCCGGATGATCCTGCCGTTGGCGGCGCCGGCGCTCGCGTCGTTCGCCGTCCTGGAATTCATCTGGGTGTGGAATGACCTGCTGGTGGCGACGATCTTCGCTCCCTCGTCATCGCTGCCGATCACCCAGTCGCTCAACTCGCTGTCCGGGACGTGGGGCGATCAGTGGTTCCTGCAGGCCGCGGGCACGTTCATCTCGATCATCGTGCCGCTGGTCGTGTTCTTCGCCCTGCAGCGCTTCTTCGTGCGGGGGCTTCTGGCGGGGGCGACGAAGGGCTGATTTTCGGCGGGGCCCTTCGGGAGCGGCGCGGAATTCGTGGGGACGCGAGCCGCGCCGCTCCTTTAGTGTGAAGCCATGAACAGCCCCGGCGCCACGGCGCCCGCACCGATCGAGGAGGTCGATCCCGCAGTCGGACTGCGCGCCGCGGAGGTCGATGTCCGGACGGCCGACGGTCGGTCCAACGCCTACCGCGCCGAGACCAGTCGCAGTGCGCTGAGCATCATCCGCGCCAACGTGTTCACGCTGTTCAACGGCATCGTCTTCGCGTGCTTCGGCATCCTGTTCGCCCTCGGACGCTGGCAGGACGCCCTCTTCGGTTTCGCCGCCGTCGCCAACGCGGTCATCGGTTCGGTGCAGGAGTTCCGGGCCAAAGCCGCCCTCGACAAGCTCGCGCTGCTGAACGCCGCGCAGGCGCGCGTGCGCCGGGACGGCACGGAGCAGGACGTCGCGCAATCGGCCGTCGTGCTCGCCGACATCCTCGTGCTGCGTGCCGGAGACCAGGTGCCGGCCGACGCGCGCATCGTGCGATCGCGAGGCTTGCAGATCGATGAGTCGATGCTGACGGGCGAGTCGGATGCCGTCGACAAGCACCCCGGCGACGAGGCGCTGTCGGGGTCGATCGTCGTCGGCGGGGAGGGCGATGCGCAGGTCGTGCGCGTGGGCGCCGACGCCTACGCGAATGCGTTCGCCGACGAGGCGAAGCGCTTCTCTCTCGTGGGCTCGGAGCTGCGCGATTCGATCAACCGCGTGCTGACCTGGGTCGGCTGGGCGATCGGGCCGATCGGTCTGCTCGTGCTCAACGCCCAGATGCAGGTCGCCGGCGGATGGCGGGCCGCGTGGGAGAGCGGCAGCTGGGTGCAGGCGGTCGTCAACACGATCGCGTCGCTGACGGCGATGATCCCGCTCGGGCTGGTGCTGATGACCTCGATCACCTTCGCGGTGGGAGCGGCACGCCTGGCCGCGCGACAGGTGCTCGTCAACGAGCTGCCTGCGGTGGAGGGCCTCGCCCGGGTCGACGTGATCTGCCTCGACAAGACCGGCACCCTGACCGAGGGGGAGATCACCTACGACGACGCCCACCTGCTCGACGAGGTCGCCGGCTGGCGGCGGACGCTCGGCTGGTTCGGGAACACTCCGGATGCGAACGCGACGGCGCGCACCCTCCGCGAGCCGTTCGCTCCCGAGGCGGCGGACCGGCCGCGTGTCGCTCGGGAGAGCATCGGGTTCTCGTCCGCGCGCAAGTGGAGCGCCGTGGCGTTCGACGACGACGGCGATCCGGCGGGCACGTGGGTGCTCGGTGCACCCGAGATGGTGTTCGGTGCCGCAGCGACCGACATCGCAGACCCGCTCGGAGCCGCCGTGATCGAGCGCGCCTCGACCGGCCGCCGCACGCTCGTGCTCGCCTTCTCGTCGCGGCCGCTCACGGCGGCCGACGTCGACGCGGAGCGTCTGCCGGACGAGCTCGCGGCCGTCGCCGTGCTGACCTTCCGTGAGAAGGTGCGCGCCGACGCCGCGCAGACGCTCGAGTACTTCCGCGCCCAGGGCGTGGGCATCCGCATCATCTCCGGCGACAATCCGCGCACCGTGGCGGCGATCGCGCGCGAGGTGGGTGTGGATGCCGCGGAGGGCTACGACGCCCGCGCACTCCCCGACGACGATGCGGCGCTCGCCGCGGTGCTCGAGGAGCACACTGTCTTCGGCCGTGTCACGCCGGATCAGAAGAAGCGCATGGTCCTCGCCCTTCAGTCCCGCGGGCACACCGTGGCGATGACGGGCGACGGCGTGAACGACGCGCTGGCGATCAAGACCGCCGACATCGGCATCGCCATGAACTCGGGTGCGGCGGCGACGAAGGCGGTCGCGCGCCTCGTGCTGCTCGACGGGCGGTTCTCGCACCTGCCCGACGTCGTCGCCGAGGGGCGGCAGGTCATCGCCAACATCGAGCGGGTCTCGATGCTGTTCTTGACCAAGACGACGTATGCCACGCTGCTGGCGATCCTGTTCGGTGTGCTCGTGCTGGAGTTCCCGTTCCTGCCCCGCCAGTTGTCGATCACCGACGGGCTCACCATCGGCATCCCCGCCTTCTTCCTCGCGCTCATGCCCAACGCGCAGCGCTACATCCCGGGGTTCCTGCGCCGTTCGCTGAGCTTCGCGATTCCGACGGGCGTGGTCGTCGCGCTCACCCTCACCCTGTACACCCTCATCGTGCGCGGCGCCGGGACGCCGGTCGACGAGGTGCGCACGGGCGCGACGATCATTCTCGCCGTCGTGGGCATCTGGATCCTCGCGGTGCTCAGCCGCCCGCTCAACCGGTTCAAGGGGGCCGTCGTGGGCGCGATGTTCATCGCCCTCGTCGTGATCTTCTCGGTGGCCTTGTCGCGCCAGTTCTTCCTGCTGGTCGATCCCGGCCAGACGACGGCGCTGGTCGTGACGGCCGGTTGCATCGGCGCCATCGTGCTGATCGAGATCGTTCGGGCCGTGCAGCGCCGCTACGTCGCGCGTGCGCTGCGTGATGCCGCGCCGCACGCCACCTCGCACACCCGGGAGGTGTCGCGGCCGGTGCCGGTGACCATCGCCGTGGCGCTCGTCTACGTCGGCGGCCTGGCGAACGCCATGTTCGGAATCCTCTTCCTGCTCACCCGCTACGACGTTCCCGGATCACTGGTGATGGGCGTCTCGTTGATCGGTGCCGGCATCATCCTCTTCGGACTGCTGTCGGTGGCCGCGGCCGCCGGGCTCGGACGCGGCAGCGGACTGTCGCGTCTGTTCATCAGCGTGCTCGCGGTCGCACTCGTCGGCCCGCAGCTGTGGAGTCTCGCCGTCGACCACGACTGGGACGGCTGGTCCATCGGCCAGATCGTCGTCTACGCGGCGGTGCTCGTGGCGGTATGGGCACCACCGGCGAATCGCTTCTTCCGCCCCGTCCTGCGAGCCGGATCATGACGGCGCTCATCGTCACCGGCGGACCGGTGTTCGACGGGGAGCGGCTCATCCCCGCGCAGGCCGTCGCCGTTCGTGACGGGACGATCGTCGCGGTGGGATCGCTCGCCGCCGCGCGCGCGGCGGTGCCCGGTGCCGATGAGGTGGATGCCGCGGGCGGCGTGATCGCGCCGTCGTTCGCCGACGCCCACGTGCACCTGGGGCTCGTCGCGCTCGAGGCGCTGGACTGCAGCCTCGACGATGCCGGGTCGGAGGCGGCTTGCCTGGAACGGATCCGCGCGCACGCCGCCTCGCTGACCGACCCGCAGGCGTGGGTGCGCGGCGGGGGGTGGCGCGCCGAGTGGTTCGCAGGCGGTACGCCCTCGCGGGAGGCTCTCGACGCCGTCGTGCCCGACCGGCCGGTGCTCCTGCTGGACAGCGACCGACACGGCGGCTGGGCGAACTCGCGCGCGCTCGCCCTCGCGGGCATCGATCGCACGACGCCCGACCCGCCGGACGGGCGCATCGTCCGCGGTGCGGACGGCGAACCGCAGGGGACGCTGCGCGAAGGCGCGGTCGACCTCGTCGGACGTGTGGCGCCCGAGCCGAGCCCCGCCGCGCTGGCGCCCGGCATCCGTGCCGCCGCCGACCACCTGATCTCCCTCGGCGTCACCGGCTGGCAGGAGGCCGCTCTGGCGTCGTTCGGCAGCATCCCCGACTTCACCGATGCGTACCATCTCGCGCTCGCCGCGGGCCTTCGTGGTCGGCCCACCGGCGCGATCTGGGTGCCTCGCGACCTCACCGTGGACGGCGTCGATGCATTCGTCGCCGGCGTGCGGGAGCGCGCCGACGCCGCGCACGCCACGGGCTGCAGGTCGTCAATCCGCGGGATGTGCCCCGATTCGCCGCGACCGGAACCACGGTGAACGCACAGGCTTTCTGGGCCTGCCGCAATGAGGTGATGCGCACGGTCACCGAACCGCTGCTCGGGCCCGTGCGCGCGGCATGGCAGTTTCCCTTCGGCTCCCTTCGCCGCGCGGGTGCGACCCTGGCGATGGGCTCGGACTGGCCGGTCTCGACCCCCGACCCGTGGGAGGCCATCGGCGTCGCCGTCACGCGTCGCGAGGTCGGTGTCGCGGATGCCGCGCCCCTCGGTGTCGGTGAGGAGCTGCCGCTGAGCGCGGCGCTCGCCGCTTACACGAGTGGCTCGCACGAGCTGATCGGCGACGGCGCGGCCGGACGGATCCGTGTCGGTGCCGCCGCCGACCTCGCGGTGGCCGATCGCGATCCCTTCGTCGGCGCGCCCGAGGAGATCGGGTTCACGCGCACCGCATGGACGGTGTGCGCCGGTGAGGTCATTGCCGCCCACACGCATACGGGCGCAGAGCGCGGCCGGGCAACGGCGTGCCCCGCCTGCGCGTGAACGGATGGGGTCCGCGCGTCAGGTCGTGCAACCGAGTCCGGCGCGCAGCGAGGTCATCAGGTCGATCTCGGCGGACTGCGTCGCGATGACGCCCTGAGCGACCGCGAGCGCACGGGGCTCGTGTCCGAGCTGCAGCAGCGCCTGCGCCATCGGCAGCGCACCCTGGTGGTGGCGGATCATGAGGCCGAGGAACGTGCAGTCGGCGGTGGTGCCGGATTGCGCCCGCATCGCCGCGAGCTCCTCGGCGCTCGCCATTCCCATCTGCGTCATCAGCTCCGCGTCGGTCGGACGCGCCGCGCCGCCGCCGTGCGGGTGGGAGGTGCCCGCGGCATCCATCCACGCCATGAGTGGACCGCCGCTCTGCGGCAGGCCCCACTTGACGAGCCAGTCGTAGAACTCGCCCTTCTGTGCCGACTGCGTCGTCGCGATGTCGTAGGCCAGGACCCGCACACCGTCGTTCTGCGTCGTGCGGTAGATGTCCATCGCCATCTCGACCGCCTGCCCGTGGTGCAGCTGCATGTCGCGGGCGAACCCGGCCTCGGGGGAGTCGGAGGTGGGTGCCGCCGCAGCCCCGGCCGCGGCGAAGGTGGAGAAGCGGCCGATCGCGAACGCGAGCGCGGCGACGGCGAGCGCGACCAGGAGCACCGCCCACCACGGGGGGAGGGCGCGCCCGTTCGCCGGCTCGGGCGCGGTCACGACTGCTTGCCCGGCCCGTCGACCGCACCACTGCAGGATGAGGTCGGCTCGGGGACGTTCTGGTTGCGCCAGTACTCCTCGAAGAACGACGGGATGCGGGGGTCGGCCGCACTGTCGAGCTTCAGCTGCGCGTTCCACGCGCTGAGCACGATCGGCGTGGGAAGGCCCTCGTACGGCGAGAGGATCACGTACGACGACGGCAGCTGCGCCGTCAACGCATCGAGATCGGCGTCGCTGACCCGCGTCTTGTCGTACGTGACCCACACGGCACCGTGCTCGAGCGAGTGCACGGCGTACTCGTTCTGCTGGGGCTGGTCGTAGATGCCGCAGTTCAGCCAGTACTGGTTGTGCGGGCCGCCCGCGGGGGGATTCTGCGGGTAGTCCACGGTGCCGGCGACGTGCTGCGTCGTGTTCGTGAACGTCTCGACACCGTCGATGGCGGCACCGGTGCCACCGGCCTGGTAGGTGACCGGCTTCGGCGCGAAGGCGATGGATGCCGCGACGACCGCGACGATGGCGACGGCAGCCGTGGCCCCGACGATCCACCACGTGAGACGGCTGCGCCGCCGGCGCGCGAGCTGACGCTGGTACTCGGCGAGCTTCTCCTGCTTCTGGAGCTCGCGTTGCTGCTTGACGGTCAGCTCGAGGTTCGCGCGCGTGGCGGGGTTGCCGCTCGTGCGCTTCTTGTCGGATGGAGTGGGGGTCATGGGTCCTCGGTTCGATTCGCGGTCGGGGGCCGCTCCCGCAGGGGCAGCATGTCGATCGTATGCGGCTGCATGACTCTGAGGCTGGGGAAAAGGTTAGGATCGAAGTCTGCTCGAATCGTTTCGAGCCCTCCCTGTCGTTGTGGTCGCGCGCCGATCCGCTCTCGGCGACCGCTCCCTCCGCTTTCACTCGTCTGGACCCCGTGCGCGAAGAATCCGCCCCCCGAACCGCTCCGACCCGCGTCCCGTCCGGCCCCGGGCGTACGGCCACCGGTGCCATCCGCACGCTCGGATCGCACCCCGCCACCGCTCCGGTCGTCCTGCATCCCGGTGACGCGATCTCGACGGCACGCCGCGTGGTCTACATCATCCTCCTCGGTGCCCTCACGGCGCTCGGACCCTTCACGATCGACCTCTACCTGCCCGCGTTCCCGACGTTGCAGGCCGACTTCCGCACGTCCGCCGCGGCGATCCAGCTCACCCTGACCGGCACGATGGTCGGCTTCGCGCTCGGTCAGCTGATCGTCGGACCGCTCAGCGACAAGGTCGGACGCCGCGTGCCGCTGCTCGCGGTCACCGCCCTGCACGTCGTGGCCAGTGTCGCCGCGGCGTTGGCGCCGGATCTGACGCTCCTGGCCATCGCGCGTGTGTTCATGGGTGTCGGCGCTGCCGCCGGCGGCGTGGTCGCGATGGCGATCGTCCGCGACCTGTTCGGCGGGCGCCGCCTCGTCGTCATGCTGAGCCGGCTCGCCCTCGTGTCCGGAGCCGCGCCCGTCGTGGCGCCGCTCATCGGCTCCGCGCTGCTGTCGGTCATGCCGTGGCGCGGCATCTTCGTCGTCCTGTCCGTCTACGGTGCCGTCATGCTCGTGGCGGCGATCTGGCTCATCCCCGAGACGCTGCCCGCCGCACGGCGGAAGGAGCGGGGAGCGACCACCGTGCTGCAGCGCTACCGTGCCGTCTTCAGCGACCGGGTGTTCGTCGGCGTGCTCATCATCGGGGGTATGTCCTTCAGCGGGCTCTTCTCGTATCTGTCGTCCTCCTCGTTCCTCTTCCAGGAGACATACGGTTTCGACGCCCAGCAGTACGGGCTGCTGTTCGCCGCCAACTCCCTCGGCCTCGTCGTCGGTGTGCAGGTGGCCGCGCGCCTCGCGGCCCGCTTCGGCCCGCAGTGGGTGCTGTCGGTGTCGACCGGCGTGCTCGTGGTCGCCGCGATCGCGATCATCGTGTGCGACCAGCTCGGATGGGGCTTGTGGGGGACCATGGTGCCGCTGTTCGTGTTCATGACGGCGTGCGGCTTCACGTTCCCCTGCGTGCAGGTGCTCGCGCTCGATCGCCACGGCAAGGCCGCCGGGACGGCGGCATCCATCCTCGGGGCGACGAACTTCGGGGTCGCGGGACTCATCTCCCCGATCGTCGGATGGGTGGCGCGCGATGCCGGGATCACGGCGACGACGATGGCATCGGTCATGGTGGGATGCGCGCTCATCGGGGCGATCTCGCTCTGGGCGATCGTGCGACCGTGGACCGTGGAGCGGCTCGCGCCCTGAGCCGCGGGCGTCGGGCATAATGGGGCGATGAGAGCACCCTTGGACGATGACGTCACCACGGTCATGCTCCAGCGGCTCGTCGTGGGCGTGCTGCTGATCGCGATCACGGTGTGGCTCGGCATCCAGGTGGTGGTCGAAGCCGACGTGAACGTCGACGAGTGGTGGAACGTCTTCGTCGACCGCTTCGCTTTTCTCGACGGCGCCGCCCTCGCGATGAACTTCCTCGGCGGCGGATGGTTCGCGACCTTCGTTGTGCCGCTCGCCGGCGTCGGGCTGCTGCTGTGGCTGCGCCGGCCCCGCGGCGCGCTCTTCGTCGTGGTCGCCCCGCTCGGCAGCGTCGCGCTCGTGCAGCTGCTGAAGGCGCTGTTCGGCCGCGCACGCCCCGAGGACATGATCGTCTTCTCCGACCACGGCTCGTTCCCCTCCGGACACACCGCCAATGCCGCGACCCTCGCGACGATCGCCGTCATCCTCTTTCCACGGGTGTGGGTCGCCGTCGTCGGCGGCGCCTGGGTGTTCGCGATGGCGTTCAGTCGCACCCAGGTGCACGCCCACTGGCTGAGCGACACCGTCGGCGGAACGCTCGTCGGGGTCGGCGCGACCCTCGTGATCGCGGGGATCTGCGCGCGGATGCTCGAGCGCGAGAACGAGCGGTTGCGCTCGCTAGGCTGAGCGCCATGAGCGCTGTCGATGACGCAGAACTTGCCCGACTTCAGGCCGAGGCAGAGGCGGCCGAGGCCGCGCTGAAGCTCGCCCAGGCCAAAGCCGCGCTCGCCGCCGCCCAGGCCGCGCGCGCCGCCGGCCCTGCGCCCGCGGAGGAGATTTCCGCTCCGGAGGACGCCGAGGCCGCCTCTGCACCTCCCGAGGCGATATCTCCTCCCGAGGAGCAGGCCCCGCCGGCCGCTCCGGCTGCGGATGCCGCGGCGGCACCGGATGCCGCGGCATCCGGACCTCTCGACGGCGACCAGGTCGCCGCGATCGCGAAGGGGTACGCCTTCGAGGGCCTGACCCTCGATCTCGGTGCCCTGATGAACACCGAGCCGGTGCCGTCGGCGCAGATCCGCATCCCGCTGGCCATGATGAACCGACATGGCCTCGTCGCGGGAGCCACCGGCACCGGCAAGACCCGCACGCTGCAGGGGCTCGCCGAACAGCTCGCCGCGAAGGGCGTTGCGGTCTTCGCCGCCGACATGAAGGGCGATCTGTCGGGCGTGGCGACGCCGGGCGCGCCGAGCGAGAAGCTGCTCGCGCGGACGGCGGCGATCGGACAGGAGTGGGCGCCCGCGGCATCCGTCACCGAGTACTTCGCCCTCGGGGGCGTCGGCAAGGGCGTGCCGGTGCGCGCGACCGTCTCGGGGTTCGGGCCGCTGCTGCTGAGCAAGGTGCTCGGCCTCAACGAGACCCAGGAGTCCAGCCTCGGACTCGTCTTCCACTACGCCGACGCGAACGGACTGGCCCTGGTCGACCTGTCCGACCTGCGCGCCGTGCTCACGTGGCTCACGAGCGACGAGGGCAAGGACGAGCTCAAGGAGCTCGGCGGGCTGTCGTCGGCGACGGCCGGCGTGATCCTGCGCAAGCTCATCACCTTCGCCGACGACGGCGCCGACGTCTTCTTCGGCGAGCCCGAGTTCGACGTGCGCGACATCCTGCGCACCGCTCCGGACGGACGCGGGGTGATCTCGCTGCTGGAGGTGCCCGGCGTCGCCGACAAGCCGGCGCTCTTCTCGACCTTCCTCATGTACCTGCTGGCCGAGCTGTTCGAGATCCTCCCCGAAGTGGGCGACCTCGACAAGCCGAAGCTCGTGTTCTTCTTCGACGAGGCCCACCTCTTGTTCCGCGATGCGTCCAAGGCGTTCCTGGCCGCGATCACGCAGACCGTCCGCCTCATCCGGTCCAAGGGCGTCGGCGTCTTCTTCGTCACGCAGACGCCGAAGGACGTGCCCTCCGACGTGCTCGGCCAGCTCGGTTCGCGCGTGCAGCATGCCCTCCGTGCCTTCACCCCCGACGACGCGAAGGCCCTGCGCGCGACCGTGGGCACGTATCCGACGAGCGGCTACGACCTCGAACGGGTGCTGCAGGAGCTCGGCACCGGAGAGGCGATCGTCACCGTCATGAACGAGAAGGGTGCGCCGACCCCGGTCGCCTGGACGCGACTGCGCGCGCCGCAGGGCCTCATGTCGCCCACCCCCGACCCGGACATCGAGCGAGCCGTGCACGCCTCGCCGCTGCTGGCCCGCTACGGCACGCCGATCGATCGCGAGTCGGCGCGCGAGATCCTCACCGCGAAGATGAACGCCGCCGCGGAGGCGGACGCCGCGGCCGAACAGGCCAAGGTGCAGGAGCAGGCGGCGAAGGAGCAGGAGAAGCAGCGGGCCGCACAGGCGAAGGCGGATGCCGCCGCCGAGCGCGAGCGACAGAAGGAGTACGACCGGATCCTGCGCTCCACCGGCGGCTCGACGCGGACGACGCGCACCTCCCGCGCGTCACAGAAATCGCCCATCGAGCAGGTGTTGAACTCGAAGTCGACCCAGACGATCCTGAACTCCGTCATCCGGGGGCTCTTCGGCACCGGCCGCCGCTGACGCTCGTCCTTGCGCGCGGCGACCCCGTGCGCAAGGGGATGCGCCGCGCGCAGCAGCCGTCTAGCGTGACACACATGAGCGAGCTGTCGAGCCCCACCGGTCGGGAAGAGGAGCTGCGCGCCGTACCCCGCGCGGACGGCACGGCGCCGCGGGCGCTCGTGCTCGGCGCGACCGGCTACATCGGCGGGAGGCTCGTGCCGAGGCTGATCGCCGCGGGCTATCGCGTCCGCGTGCTCGTGCGCGATGCGGCCCGCCTGAGCGCCTTCTCCTGGGGTGAAGAGGTCGAGGTCATGGTCGGCTCCGCCGTCGACGAACCGGCGCTCGCGCAGGCCTGCGCCGACGTGGACGTCCTCTACTACCTGATCCACTCGATGTCGGCCGGCGCCGGGTTCGAGCAGGCCGACCTCGAGGCCGCGCGCGCCGTCGCCACGGCGGCGGCCGCGGCATCCGTCGCTCGTCTGGTCTACCTCGGCGGACTGCACCCGGAAGGCGTGCCGCTGAGCCCGCACCTGCGCTCCCGCGTCGAGGTGGGGGAGGTGTTCCTCGCCAGCGGTGTGCCGACGCTGGTGCTGCAGGCCGGGGTCGTGATCGGGTCGGGGTCGGCGTCGTTCGAGATGATCCGCCACCTCACCGAGGTGCTGCCGTACATGCCCGCCCCCAAGTGGGTGCGCAACTTCATCCAGCCGATCGCCGTCCGCGACGTCATGTACTACCTGCTGGGGGCTGCACGCGTCGCCGCCGACGTGAACCGCGCCGTCGACATCGGCGGCCCCGATGTGCTGCGCTACGGACAGATGATGAACGGCTACGCGGTCGAAGCGGGCCTGCCGCAGCGGCCCATCGCGCCCCTTCCGGTGCTCACACCCGGGTTGGCGTCGCACTGGGTGAACGTCGTGACACCGGTGCCGCGCTCGATCGCCCGCCCGCTCATCGCCTCACTGCAGAACGAGTGCGTCATGGACGACCACGACATCGACGCCATCATCCCGCCGCCCGCGGGTGGTCTCACGCCCTATCGTCGGGCCGTGGCGCTGGCCCTGGGTCGCGTCGCGGCCGACAGTGTGGAGACGAGCTGGCAGGATGCCGAGGTCAGCGGCGTGCCGTCGGATCCGCTGCCGTCCGATCCGGACTGGTCGGGGCGCACCGTCTTCACCGACGTGCGCACGGCGACGACGACCGCGAGCCCCGCGCGGCTCTGGGAGGTCATCGAGGGGATCGGCGGCGAGAACGGCTGGTACTCCGCGCCCGTGCTGTGGGCGCTGCGCGGCTGGATGGACCGGGTCGTCGGAGGCGTAGGGCTCGTGCGCGGCCGGCGAAACCGCAGCCGCGTCGCCGTCGGCGACGTCATCGATTTCTGGCGGGTCGAGAAGGTGGAGCCGCAGCAGCTGCTGCGCCTGCGTGCCGAGATGAAGGTCCCGGGACTCGCATGGCTCGACCTCGGCTGCGAGCCGGGACCGGACGGCGGCGCTGTCTACCGCCAGCGGGCGGTGTTCTTCCCCTCCGGCCTGTCGGGGCGGCTGTACTGGCTGGCCGTGCTGCCCTTCCACGGCTTCATCTTCCGGGGGATGGCCAACCGCATCACCGCGGCGGCCGAACACACCGATGCCGCCGAGCGCACGGAGGCTGCGGCCTAGACTCGCCCCGTGCCCCACCTGCGTTCCTTCCGCCCCGGCGACGAACCCGCCCTCGCCGACATCTGCCTGCGCACCGGCGATGCCGGCAGCGATGCCACCGGCATCCTGGACGACGACGACATCTGGGGGGCGGTGTTCGTGCTGCCGTACGTGGCCCGTCACCCCGAACTCGCCGTGGTCGTCGAGACGGACGACGGGCGGGTGGCGGGATACGTCGTCGCCACCGACGACACCGACGCGTTCGAGGAGTGGTTCCGCACCGAGTGGTGGCCGCGGTTCGCGGATCGGTGGCCGCACCCCGCGGGAGAACCGTCGAGTCGCCAGGACGGGGTCCTGTCGTATGCGTACGGGCGCCGAGCGGATGCCGAGCCCTTCGCGGCGGCGTATCCCGCGCACCTGCACATCGACCTGCTGCCCGAACTCCAGGGCCAGGGGTGGGGTCGGCGGCTGATCGCCGCACTCACCGATGCCCTCCGTGCCGCGGGCGTGCTCGGCGTGCACCTGGTCGCCGCGGGGACGAACGCCGGTGCGATCGCCTTCTACGAGCGTCTCGGCTTCACCCGCCTCGGCGCCCCCGCCGACGTCGCCGCCTTCGGTATGACGCTGTAGGCGCACGCGCCGTCAATAAACACGGTGGACCCGGAGGCGCCCGCGCGTCGCGTGCGTAGCGTTGTGGTATGGACACATCCGCGCCCCGCGGCCGTGCGGCGCGACTGCTGATCGTCGCTCCGGCGGGCGCGGTGATGCTGCTGGGGCTGAATGCCGGGCTGCTGCTCATGGGCGTCCCGGTTCTGTTCGTGACGACGCGCCTGGCCGAGCTGCATGCGCCGCTCATGGTGTTCGGGTTCGTCGGCACCCTCATCTCGCTCGAGCGCGCCGTCGCGTTGCGCACGCGCTGGGCGTATGCGGCTCCGCTCCTGATCATCGGCGGTGCGGTGCTCGCACTGACGCCGCTGCCGCTGCTCATCGGCCAGATGCTCATCACGGCGGGTCTGGCCGTGCATGTCGGGCAGTACCGCGCGATCTGGGCGCGCCAGCCGATGACCGCCACCGCGGTGCAGGCGCTCGGCGCGGTGACCGCGGTCGTCGCGGCCGTCGCGTGGTGCGGTGGGGTGCCGCCCGCCCGCCTCGTGCCGTTGCTCGCGGTGTTCCTCGTGCTCACCATCGCGGGCGAGCGGTGGGAGCTCGCACGGGTGGCCGCACCGGGCCCGAGCGCCGAGCGGATGCTGTTCGCGCTGTCGACGGCGCTGGCGACCACCGCGGTCATCAGTCTCACGGTCGCCGTCGTGGCCGTTCCCTTCGCCGGTGCCCTGCTGCTGGCGCTGGCGGTGTGGCTGGTGAGGTTCGACATCGCCCGTACGACGGTGCGGATGAGCGGCCAGCCGCGCTTCATCGCGGTGTGCCTCCTCGCCGGCTACGGGTGGCTCGTCGTCGCCGGGGCGGGGTGGCTTCTCGGTGGCGCACGCTCCGAGGGTCCCGTTCACGACGCGACCACGCACGCGATCTTCCTCGGTTTCGTGATCACGATGATCATGGCCCACGCCGCGCTGATCCTTCCCGCCGTGCTGCGGGTGCGCATCCCCTACCACCCGGCCATGTACGGGCCTGTCGCGCTGCTGCAGGTGTCGCTGCTCGTTCGCGTCGTCGCCGGTGACGCGTGGGGATCGATTCCCTCGTTGCGGGTGGGCGGCCTCGGGGCGGCTGCGGCGATGGTCCTGTTCGCGGTGACGGTCGTCGCGGTGTCCGTCACCGCATCGGTCCGGGCGCGGCGCGCGCCACGAAAGGAGTCGACCCCATGAGCCGGCGTAACTGGTATCTGCTGACGAACTCGATCGTCTTCGTGTGGATCGTGCTCACCGTCGCGGCGATCACGGTGCACCGCTTCGTCTCGCAGCCGCTGTGGCTGATGGTGCACGTGCCGTTGCTCGGTGCGGTGACCGCCGCCATCCTGATCTGGTCGCAGCACTTCAGCGACACGTTGCTGCGGCGGTCCGCGCCGGCGGGACGGGTGGGACTCGGCATCCGGCTGGCCCTCCACACGGTCGGTGCCGCGGTGGTCATCGTCGGGATGCTGAGCGGTGCCGCCCCGTTGATCATCGCCGGGGCGGCCACCGTGACGCTCGCCATCGTCGCGCACGCCGTCGTGGTGCTCGTGCAGCTGCGGCGCGCCCTGCCGTCGCGGTTCGGGCCCCTGGTGCGGTACTACGTCGCGGCCGCGGCCGTGTTCCTCGGCGGCATCGCGATCGGGGCGACGATGGGTGCCGCGGGCGACCCCACGGCGACCGACCGGCTGGTGACCGCGCACATCGTCCTCAACGCCTACGGCTGGATCGGGCTCACCGCCCTCGGGACCCTCGTGCTGCTGTGGCCGACGGTGCTGCACGCCCGCATGGACGAGCGCGTCGACGTCGCCGCCCGACACGCGCTGCCGGTTCTCGTCGGCGGGCTTCTCATCGCGTCGGCGGGCCCCCTCGTCGGACTGCAGCCGCTCGTGGGCGGGGGAATGGTCGTGTGGCTGGCGGGAGCGGTGCGGCTCGGCGTCGAAGGATGGCGACAGGCGCGGACGATGCCGCCGGCCACCTTCGCCGGGTGGAGTCTCGCGGCGGCGTACGCCTGGGTGGTGATCGCGGCCGGCACGCTCGCCGTGCTCGCCGTGACCTCGCCGGACTGGGCAGCCCTGCGCGCCGCCTACCTGATGGCGCTCGGACCGCTCGTCGCGGGCTTCGCGGTGCAGCTGCTGTCGGGAGCGCTCAGCTACCTGCTGCCGGTCGTCACGCTCGGCAGCCCTGCGGCGGCCAAAGCCGGTGCCGACGTGCTCGACCGCGGGGGCGCGTTCCGGGTCGTCGCCTTCAACGGCGCGATCGCCCTGTACCTGCTGCCGATGCCCTCGATCGCCCGCGTGTTGCTGTCGTTCCTGGCGACGGGGATCGTCATCGCGTTCGCCGTCCTCCTCGTGCGCGCCGTGGTCGTGGGCCGTCGCGTCCGCCGCGCCGAGGGGGATCGGCCCGAGCGCGGGCGCACGGTGCGCCTGGCGGCGCCGACGATGGCGCCGCCGCCCGCGCCCCGTCGTGTCGGGGCCGTCGTGGCGGCGTTCTGCGCCCTCGCGCTGTGCGTGGGCGTGGGCGTCGCCGCCGACCCGGCTGCGGCGGGGATCTCCACGGCCGCGGCATCCGCCGATGTCGTGCCGACCGGGCGGACGACCGAGGCGACGGTGGAGGTGGCGGGCATGCGGTTCACCCCGGCGCGCATCGAGGTGCCGTACGGTGACGAGCTCGTCGTGACCTTCCACAACACCGGCACCGACGTGCACGACCTGACCTTCGCCAATGGCGTGCGGACCCAGCGGCTGGCACCGGGGGCCTCCGAGAGCGTAACCGTGGGGCTCATCGGCGCCGACCTCGCGGGCTGGTGCTCCATCGCCGGTCACCGGCAGATGGGCATGGAGCTGACCGTCGTGGTCACGGGTGCGCCGGCGGATGCCGCGGGCAGCGGTGGCGACCACGGTGACCACGGTGGCCACGGTGGGAACGCATCCTCGGCTGCGCGCACCGGCGAGAGCGCCGCGGCGGACATCGACCTCGCCCGAGCACCCGACAAGGACTTCGCCGCCTGGCCGGCGGCGCTGGCACCGGCATCCACCGACACCGTGCATCGCGTCACGCTGAACGTGCGCGAGATCGTCGCCGACGTCGCCCCGGGGGTCAGCCAGACTCGGTGGACCTTCGGTGGCACGGCACCGGGACCTGTCCTGCGCGGTAAGGTCGGGGACCGCTTCGAGATCACGCTCGTCAACGACGGGACGATCGGCCACTCCATCGACTTCCACGCCGGCATGCTCGCACCCGACCGGCCGATGCGGACGATCCAGCCCGGCGAGAGCCTGACCTACACGTTCACCGCCGTGCACGCGGGCATCTGGATGTACCACTGCTCGACCATGCCCATGTCGATGCACATCGCCAACGGCATGTTCGGCGCCGTCATCATCGATCCGCCCGATCTCGCTCCGGTCTCCCGCGAGTACCTGCTCGTGCAGAGCGAGTTCTATCTCGGCGCGCAGGGCGAGACGGCCGACGCGGATCGCATCGCGACGCAGCAGCCCGACTTGGTCGCGTTCAACGGGTACGCCGACCAGTACGTCTACCGGCCGCTCGCGGCATCGGTCGGCGAGCGCGTGCGGGTGTGGACCCTCGACGCCGGGCCCAACACCGCCTCGTCGTTCCACGTCGTCGGCGGGCAATTCGACACGGTGTTCTTCGAGGGCGCCTACACACTGCGCCCCGATGACCCGGGCGGGTCGCAGGCGCTCGCGATGCAGCCCGCGCAGGGCGGCTTCGTCGAGCTGGCCTTCGCCGAAGCGGGCAACTATCCCTTCGTCACCCACATCATGAGCGACGCCGAGAAGGGCGCGAAAGGAATCTTCCATGTCGACCAATGAGCGCATCTCCGTCGACGGGCACGGTCGCGTGGTGATCGGCGATCACGCCGAGGTCACGCGCATCGCGCGCGACGCCGCGGGGTTCTCGAGCGCGGTCTCGCGCCACCTGCAGGTGCCCAACGGGCTCGACGGGGCGGCGCACGCCGAGATGCGCCACCTGCTCGACCCGTTCATGGATGCCGACGCCGTCGCCCAGCTGCTGCCGGAGCTCGAGCGCATCGCCGCCGACCTCGTCGCCCGGCTCGACGCCGCCGATGCGCCCTTCGGCGCCGTTGCCGACCTCGGTGCGCGCTTCGCCGTGCGCGCCCAGTCGGCGTGGCTCGGATGGCTGCCCGAGTGGGAGGAGCCGCTGCTGCAGTGGGTCGCCGACAACCGCGTCGCATCGCGCACGGGGCACCCGCGGGCGACCGCCGAGATCGCCGACCGGTTCGACGCCATCATCCGGGAGCTGCTGCGACGGCGTCGGGAGCAGCCGCGCGACGATGTCACCACCCGGCTGATGGGGCTGCGGCACAGTGACGGCTCGGCGCTGCGCGACGACGAGCTCGTGTCGATACTGCGCAACGTCACGGGCGGCGACCTGGGCTCGCTCGCCCTGTGCACCGGCGTCATCGTGCACTGGCTCGCCGTGCACCCGGAGCATCAGGATCATCTCGCGGCGGCATCCGACGCCGACCTCGACGCCGCGATCGACGAGATCCTGCGCGCCGACGACCCGTTCGTCTCCAACCGACGCCGCGTCACGCGACAGACCGAGGTCGGCGGCTGCCCCGTGCACGCCGGCCAGATCGTCGTGCTCGACTGGCGCGCCGCCAACCGCGACCCGGCCGTCTTCGTGGAACCCGACGCCTTCGACCCTGCCGCGCACGCCGCCGCGAACCTCGTCTACGGCACCGGCCCGCACGTGTGCCCGGGACGCCTGCTCGCGACCGCCGAGCTGCGCGTGCTCGTGCGGGCGCTGCTCACGGCGGGCCGCATCGAGCCGGCGGGCGACCCGGAGCGTGAGCAGGCACCCGTCGCTGGCTTCCGCGCGGTGCCCGTCCGGCTGGTCTAGAACCTAGAGCTTGTGCAGGCGCTCGGGGTCGGGGGCCTTCACCGGGTCCCAGCCGCGGCGGGCGGGGCGCGCGCCGCGCTCGGCATCCCGCGAGCGGTACACGACGTAGGGACGGAACAGGTAGCCCACTGGCGCGGAGAACACGTGCACGAGCCGCGTGAACGGCCACAGCGCGAATAGCGCGAACGCCGTCAGCACGTGCAGCTGGAACAGCAGCGGCACCTCGGCCATCAGCTCGACCTGCGGTTGGAACAGGAAGATGCTGCGGATCCACGGCGAGATCGTCTCGCGGTAGCGGAATCCGCCGCCGAACACCTGGTACACGACCGTCGCGGCGGTGCCGAACAGTAGCGTCGCGCCGAGGAAGACGTACATGACCTTGTCCATCGTGGTCGTCGCGAGGAACACGGGGCCGACGGTACGCCGGCGGTAGATCAGGATCGCGAGCCCCGCAAGCGTCAGCACGGCGGCGAACGTCCCGAGCACGGTCGCGCCGATGTGGTACATCTCCTCGTTGATGCCGATCGCGTACAGCCATTCGCGGGGGATGAACAGTCCGACGACGTGACCCGCGATGACCATGAGGATGCCGAAGTGGAACATCGGCGACCCCCAGCGCAGCAGCCGGTTCTCGTACGTCTGGCTCGACCGGGTGGTCCAGCCGAACTTGTCGTAGCGGTAGCGCCAGATGTGCCCGACGACGAACACCGCGATCGAGGCGTACGGGATCGCGACCCAGAGGATCATCTGCAGCGTGGTCATGGTGCCTCCTGCGAGACGGGACGGAAGGGCGGAAGCTGCCCCAGGAAGCTGAGGCCCACCGTCTCGGTGGGCGGCCCCTCGTTGATGAGGTCGAGGTAGCGCTCGCGGGTCGCGGCGTCGATGGGGGGAAGCGACTGCGTGACGGTGCGCACGACGAGCGCCCACGGGCTCGACATGCCCTCGAGCGCGGCGCGCAGTACCTCGATGCCCTCGCGGTGCGAGGCGAGCAGCGCGCCGGCGATCTGAGCATCGGCGGTCGCGGCGTCGGCGCGGGCCGAGAACTCCAGCACCGCCGGCAGGAAGTCGGGCAGGTCGTCCGCGTCGAACTCCCACCCGGCGGCGCGGTACGCCTCGAGGAACGTGACCAGCGCGACGCCGCGGCGGCGCGTGTCGCCGGTCGCGTAGTAGCTCAGGTACAGGCTGCACTTGCGCTTGAGGTCGAATGTGACCACGTAGCGCCGCTGCCATTCCGCCTCGCCGGCCGCTTCGGCCTGATCGACGAAGGATGTCAGGGGTTCCGAGATCGCGGACGGCAGCGCGTCGATGTGCGGACGCAGGGCGGGCAGGCGCCCGAACCACGCGGCATCGGGGTAGTCGAGCAGGAGCGACGCGAGCATGTGGGTGGCGGCGCGGTCGACGGCCGACAGCCGCAGGGCGGGCACCTCGGGGGGCAGGAGGCGGCGCGGGGTGACGCGGGGCAGGACGGAGCTCATGGGCCGCCCTCACCCGCGCCCTGGTTCTTGTCCTTGCCCTTGCCGGTCTCGCGCACCGCCGTCATCGAGGTCGGCGGGAAGAGCCCGTCGGCGTTGCCGTTGCCGTCCCAGTTGAGCAGGTTGACGCGCCCGGGCGACGACGGTCGGTCGGCGGTCTGCCGGTCGGCGAGGATGTGGAAGTTCTCCACCGCGACGGGCACGCTCGGACCGCTCGAGGAGCCGAACGGACCGGCGCCGCCCATGCCGGGGCCCCCGTCGAAGTCGAGCGAGCACGCCATCTCCTCGAGGGCGTGAGCCTGCTCCGTGTGCGCCGAGGGGATGACGTAGCGCTCCTCGTACTTCGCGATCGCGAGCAGCCGGTACATCTCCTCGACCTCGGTGCCGCTCATGCCGACCGCCCGTGCGATGCGCTCGTCGCGCTCGTCGTCGAGGTTCACGCCGCGCATGTACGAGCGCATCGCGGCGAGGCGGCGCAGGGCAAGGTCGACGGGGGCGATGTCGCCCGCCGTGAAGAGCTCGGCGAGGTAGCCGATCGGGATCCGCAGCTTGTCGATGGCGGCGAACAGGGTCCGCGCGTCCTCGCCGTCGTTGCCCGAGCCGGTCACGACGTCGACGACGGGGGAGAGCGGCGGGATGTACCAGACCATCGGCATGGTGCGGTATTCGGGGTGCAGCGGCAGGGCGACCTGGTACTGCATGAGCTTCCAGATCGGGCTGCGCTGTGCGGCCTCGATCCAGTCCTCGGGGATGTCGCCCGCGCGTGCCGCCTCGATGACGGCGGGGTCGAACGGGTCGAGGATGATGTCGCGCTGCGCCTGCAGCAGCGCCTTGTCGTCCTCGACGGCCGCCGCCTGCGCCACCCGGTCGGCGTCGTA
Organism: Microbacterium sp. SCN 69-37; assembly: GCF_001724435.1. Taxonomy (NCBI): domain Bacteria; kingdom Bacillati; phylum Actinomycetota; class Actinomycetes; order Micrococcales; family Microbacteriaceae; genus Microbacterium; species Microbacterium sp. SCN 69-37. Next base: position 154 of record NZ_MEEL01000045.1, on the reverse strand, counting down.
CAACACGATGCCGAGATAGCGCAGCCGCCCGACGCAGGTCTCCGAGCACACGGTGGGCAGGCCCACCTCGATGCGCGGGTAGCACATCGTGCACTTCTCGGCCTTGCCGGTGCGGTGGTTGAAGTAGACCTTCTTGTACGGGCATCCCGACACG
>NZ_MEEL01000044.1:0-28950 GCF_001724435.1 Microbacterium sp. SCN 69-37 | reverse complement strand
GCAGATGGGCAGTGTGAGAACTTCCATCCTGGAAGACCTCGACGTCTATCCGCGAACCAGCCGCCGACCCTCGACTACACCCTCAACTGCGAAGAGCCCCATATGCTCGCCACGATCGCCGAGTTCGAGCACGACCTGATTGTGGAACGGACGCATGATGGCCTGGCGGCGGCGCGAGCTCGGGGGCGTAAGGGCGGCCCAAAGTTCAAGATGACGCCGACGAAGATTCGACAGGCCCGCGCGATGTACGACGAGGGTGCGCACACCGTGCAAGAGATCGCCGACACCTTCGGGGTATCCCGGCCCACGATCTACCGGCACCTGGCCGATCACGTCGAGCGGGCCTGACGAGGGATCATGGCGCACCTCAGCGACCGGCAGAAAGCCGAGCTTGTGCGCCAACACCTCGACGGTGTGCCGTGGACGCGGATCGCGGAGCACTCCGGCGTCACGGTGCGAACCTTGCAACGATGGGCCGCTCGCATCGGTGCGGGGCAGCTCGCAAGACCGCCTCGCCGAGATAAAGGTGCCTCCCGTATCCCCACGGAACTGGTCACGGCGATCGAGGCGCTGGCCGTGCGCCGGCCGGCTCCCACCATCGCGTACATCCATCGGCGCGTCGGCGATATCGCGCGCGATCGAGGGTTTGCCAGCTCCCGGGTACACGACCGTTCGCCAAATCGTGCACGCTATCGACCCGGGCCTGACAGCTCTCGCTGAGGGCGGTGACGCCTATCGCGACAAATTCGAGCTCGTCTACCGGCGTACGACAACCGCCCCGAATGAGCAGTGGCAGATGGACCGCACGCTGCTGGACGTGATGATCCTCGACGACAAGCAGACGCCTGTGCGCCCCTGGCTGACGATCGTGCTCGATGACTACTCCCGTGCCGTCGCCGGATACGCCTTAGCGGTTTCGGCGCCCACGTCCGAGCGCTCCGCACTGGCGTTTCACCAGGCCGCGAGCCGGAAACGACATGCCTCGTGGGTGGTGTCGGGGCTCCCCGATGTTCTCTACAGCGATCACGGGTCGGATTTCACCTCTGCTCGGATCGAACAGGTGTGTCTGGATCTGCACGTGCGCCTCATTCACTCGCGGGTCGGCGTTCCGCAAGGACGCGGCAAGATCGAGCGGTTCTACCGCACCATCACGACCGAATTGCTCCCGCACCTACCTGGCTTCATCCCGCACGGCACCGGCGGCACACCCACCAGCGCCCCCATGTTGACCCTGCACCAGCTCGATGACGTCCTCGAGCGGTTCATCGTCGACGAGTACAACGAGCGCCCGCACTCCGCGACCGGGACGGCACCGGACGCGCGCTGGCGCAGCGGGAGCTTCATCCCGCGTATGCCCGCACACTCGGAAGACCTCGACCTGCTGTTGCTGACCGCCACCGCCACCAGACGAGTGCAGCGCGACGGCATCCGATTCGCCTCCACCCGATACGTTTCGCCCGTCCTCGCCGCCTACGTCGGTGAAGACGTCACCGTCCGATACGACCCCCGCGACCTCGGCGAGATCCGACTGTTTCACGACAACGCGTTCCTATGCCGCGCGATCGCCCCTGAACGCTCCTCCGAAACGATCACCTTCGCCGACCTGCAGAGCGCAAGGAACACCCGGCGCCGGGCGCTGAAGCAGCAACTTCGCTCCCTCAGCAACGTCGCCAGCTCTCTGCCGGAAGACACTCGGCACCGACCCGCGGCCGCGCCTCTCTCTCCCTCCGAGCCCGACGCGCCAGCCCCGCAATCGAAGAGACACAGGCTGAGGACCTATGCCAACGACTGAATCGACCGTCGGAAAGCCGGTGTCCGTCCTCGTCGGCGCGGACGACGACGGGCGACGGTTCCTCAACGGCACCTTCGACGAATTCACCCAGGCGCCCCCACCACACACCGACACCCGCCCCGCGTTCGTCAGCACCCGAGAGCACCGACGATTCGTGGAGTTCGCCGACACCGTACGCTCACACCGCTTGGCATCGGCAAGACTCTCTCCGCCCGCCACTACGCCGGCACCGACGACTGGGAACAGTGGTACCCGCTCGCCCGAAACGGTGGCCTGCTCCCTCCCGTCCCCGAGGGCGTCCAGCAGAGTCGAACGGCGTTCTTCACCCCCACCGTCGCCGCCACCATCAAGCAGATCGACCAGGGCCTGCCCCGCGCGTGCCAACAAGTCTCGTGGGCCATTGATCATGCCCGGTACGGTCACGTCGACCCCTACGTCCATCCCGAATCCCAACACAGCGGGAACACAGAACTGCTTATCATCGACGAAGCCGACCGGCTCAAAACCGCCGGCCTCGAACAAGTCCGCGATTTCTACGACCGCCACCACATGGGCGTCATCCTCATCGGCATGCCCGGCATTGAAAAACGCCTCGCGCGCTACCCTCAGCTCTACAGCCGCATCGGCTTCGCCCACGAATACCGTCCTCTCCGCAGTGACGAACTCACCGCCGTCGTCACACAGCGCCTCCCCGCACCAGACCCCGGTGATTCAGGGCTCGCTCACACCGCCGCCCTCGCCGCGATCGTGCGCGCCACGAACGGGAACTTCCGCCTCGCCGATCGCCTCGTCACTCAGATCCGACGTGTTCTTGACATCAACGGGCACACCCACCTCACGCCCGAGGCCGTCGACGCCGCCCAGGAAGCCCTCCTCATCGGACACTGAACGACGCGACAACCGCGACATCTATCGCTGCAATTCAAACGCGGACGCCCTCTGATACAGTGGAGTGGCTCGAAACCGGTTTTCGGGCATCCCCTCTTTTCTTCACCGACCTTCCGGCATGCCCCGGCGTGCAGTCCGGACAGGGCGAGGAGAGGCGATACGTCCGCGAGGCGCGACAGTCGCGTCCGCGTAACGAAAGGAACACTTCGTGGCTACGAAGTCCCAGGACCGCCGCAAGGTGCGTCTGTCGCGCGCCCTCGGCGTCGCGCTGACCCCCAAGGCAGCCAAGTATCTCGAGAAGCGCCCGTATGCTCCCGGCGAGCACGGCCGCACCAAGCGCAAGCAGGACAGCGACTTCGCCGTCCGCCTCCGCGAGAAGCAGCGTCTGCGCGAGCAGTACGGCATCCGCGAGAAGCAGATGCGCAACACGTTCAATGAGGCTCGTCGTCAGGACGGCCTGACGGGTGAGAACCTCGTCGAGCTGCTCGAGATGCGCCTCGACGCCCTCGTGCTGCGTGCCGGCTTCGCCCGCACCACGGCGCAGGCCCGTCAGCTCGTCGTGCACCGCCACATCCTCGTGGACGGCCAGCTCGTCGACCGCCCGTCGTTCCGCGTGAAGCCGGGTCAGACCATCCACGTCAAGCCCAAGAGCGAGTCGCTGGAGCCCTTCCAGGTCGCCGCCCTCGGTGGCCACGCCGAGGTTCTGCCCCCCGTCCCGGGCTACCTCGAGGTCGAGCTCGACAAGCTGCAGGCCAAGCTCGTGCGTCGTCCGAAGCGTGCGGAGGTCCCCGTCACCGGTGACGTCCAGCTCGTCGTCGAGTACTACGCCGCGCGCTGAGCGCGTGCACATCCGAAGGGCGTCGGGGTTCTCCCCGGCGCCCTTCGGCGTTCCCGCAGACCCACCGACACGAGCCGTGCACCTAACATGGAACGCATGAAGAAGGTGCTGTGGTTCGTCGTGGGTCTCGCGGGAGGCTTCGTCGCCGCCCACTTCGTGAACAAGGATCCGCGCGGCCACGAAGTTCTCGCCGAGGTCGACGCGCGCATCACCGAGTTCACCGACCGCATCGGCGAGGCATATCGCGCCCAGGAGGCGAAGATCGACGGCATCGCCGAAGACGTCAAGGATGCCGCCGCGAACGCCGTCGAGGCCGCGAAGGACGCGGCATCCAGCGCCGTGGACGCCGCGCACGACGTCGTCAAGAACGCCGACTGACCACACACCCGCACCGTCCCGTACGGGACCGTCCGTCCCGCACGCCCGTGCTCTGCCGAGGAACCCACAGATGAAGACCGCCGAGATCGCCCAGCGCTACCTGGACTACTTCGAGAAGAACGGGCACACGATCGTGCCCTCGGCATCCCTGGTCACCGACGACCCGGCGCTGCTGTTCACCGTCGCCGGAATGGTGCCGTTCATCCCCTACCTGTCGGGTGATGTGCCCGCGCCGTACCCGCGCGCGGCCGATAACCAGAAGTGCATCCGCACCAACGACATCGAAGAAGTCGGCAAGACCCCGCGGCACGGCACCTTCTTCCAGATGCTCGGCAACTGGTCGTTCGGCGACTACTTCAAGGAAGGCGCCATCCGCTACGCCTGGGAGCTGCTGACCACATCCGAGGACGACGGTGGACTGGGCTTCGACCCGAAAGACCTGTGGGTCACGGTCTACGAAGAGGATGACGAGGCGCACGACCTGTGGCTGCGTCTGACCGACCTTCCCGAGGAACGCATCCAGCGCCTGGGTAAGGACACGAACTACTGGTCGACGGGCCTGCCCGGCCCCGCGGGCCCCTGCTCGGAGATCTTCTTCGACCGCGGCCCCGCGTACGGCATCGACGGCGGACCGGCAACCGACGACGACCGCTATGTCGAGATCTGGAACCTCGTGTTCATGCAGTACGAGATCACGGATGTGCGCAGCAAGTACGACTTCACGATCGTCGGAGAGCTGCCCAACAAGAACATCGACACCGGCATGGGCCTGGAGCGCATCGCGTTCCTCAAGCAGGGCGTCGACAACATGTACGAGACCGATCAGGTGCGCCCCGTGCTCGATGCCGCCGTCGCCCTGTCGGGAAAGTCCTACGGCGCGAACCACGACGACGACGTCCGTTTCCGCGTCGTCGCCGACCACGTGCGCTCCTCGCTCATGCTGCTGAGCGACGGCGTGACCCCGGCGAACGAAGGTCGCGGCTATATCCTCCGCCGCCTCATGCGCCGCGTCATCCGCTCCATGCGTCTGCTGGGTGTGGACGGAGCGACGTTCGCGACCCTGTTCGCGGCGTCGCGGGATGCCATGAAGGATGCCTACCCGGTGGTCGGCACCGACTACGACCGTCTCGTGACCTATGCCCTCGCGGAGGAGGCCACGTTCCTGCGCACGCTCGCCGCCGGCTCGGAGAACCTCGACGCGTCCATCGCGGCGGCCAAGGATGCCGGGACCACCTCGATCGGCGGCGCGGAGGCGTTCCTGCTCCACGACACGTACGGCTTCCCGATCGATCTCACGATGGAGATCGTCGAAGAAGCGGGGCTCACCGTCGACCGCGACGCGTTCGACACCCTGATGCACGAGCAGCGGGCCCGAGCGAAGGCCGATGCCCGCTCCCGCAAGCGCCAGCTCGCCGACACGAGCATCTACCGCGACTTCCGCGCGAAGGGCGAGACGGTCTTCACCGGGTACACCGATTGGGAGACCGAGTCGACCGTCCTCGGACTCCTCGTCGACGGTGCCCCCGCGCAGCGGGCGGTGCAGGGGCAGATCGCGGAGGTGATCCTCGCCGAGACCTCGCTGTACGCCGAGAGCGGCGGTCAGGTGGCCGACAAGGGTGTGATCGTGGGTCCCGGCTACGAACTCGAGGTCCTGGACGTGCAGCGCCCGGTGCCGGGGCTGGTCAGCCACACGGTCGAGGTGACCTCGGGCGAGGTCGGCGTGGGCCAGCCCGCGACGAGCGTCGTGGATGCCGTCAACCGCCGCGCGGCACAGCAGGCGCACTCGGCGACCCACCTCGTGCACGCGGCCCTGCGCGACACGCTCGGAAAGTCGGCCACGCAGGCCGGATCGCTCAACCGCGCCGGCTACATGCGGTTCGACTTCTCCTGGGGTCAGACCCTGTCGGAGGCGACCAAGACGGAGATCGAGGAGATCGCGAACAACGCCGTGCGCGACAACCTGCAGGTGACCACGCGCGTGCTTCCGCTCGATGAGGCCAAGGCGGCCGGCGCGATGGCGCTGTTCGGCGAGAAGTACGGCGACACGGTGCGCATGGTCGACATCGGCGGGCCCTGGTCGCGCGAACTGTGCGGCGGCACCCACGTCGGCTCGAGCGCGGAGATCGGCCTCATCAACCTCGTCGGAGAGTCGTCGGTGGGCGCCTCCACGCGACGGGTGGAAGCCCTCGTCGGTCTCGACGCCTTCCGGGAGCTCGCTGCCGAACGCGCCATCGTCTCGCAGCTGTCGACCTCGCTGAAGACGCCGAAGGACCAGCTGGCCAGCCGAGTCGCGGATCTGGCGGCAAGCCTGAAGGCGGCTGAGAAGCGCATCGCGCAGTTCGAGGCGAAGGCGCTGGAGAGCCGGCTGCCGGAACTGGCCGGATCGGCCCAGGCGACCGGGGCGTTCCGTCTCGTCGCCCAGTCGTTGGGCGTCGCGGCCTCGGCGGACGACGTGCGCACGCTGGCCCTGCAGGTGCGCGAGCGCGTGGGAGCCGGCGCCGTCGTCGCGCTCGGCGCCGTCGTCGGCGGCCGGCCCGTCGTCATCGTCGCCACCGACGACGCTGCCCGCGCGGCGGGAGCGAAGGCGGGCGTGCTCGCGAAGAACGCCGCAGCCGTGCTCGGCGGCGGCGGCGGCGGACGTGACGACGTGGCCCAGGGCGGCGGAACCGATCCGGATGCCCTCCCGCACGCGCTCGCAGCGGTGACGCGCGCACTGGAGACACCCGGCGCGTGAGCGGCTTCCGACCGGGCGTGCGCCTCGGGATCGACGTCGGCAAGGCGCGGATCGGGGTCGCCCGGTGCGATCGCGACGGACTGCTCGCCGTTCCCGTCGAGACGGTTGCGCGAACGGATGCCGCGGCCGCGCACATCGCGCAGCTCGCCGAGGAATACTCCGCGATGGAATTGCTCGTCGGGTTGCCGATCAGCCTGTCCGGTGGAGAGACCGCGTCCACCGACGATGCCCGCGCCTTCGCGAGGGAGGTGCGCGCGGCATCCGGACTGGAGGTGCGCCTCGTCGATGAGCGCCTCAGCACGGTGAGCGCGCACGCGGCGCTGCGCGATGCCGGACGCTCCCAGCGTTCGTCTCGTAGGATTGTCGACCAAGTCGCCGCCGTCGTCCTGCTGCAGCAGGCGATCGACGTCGAGAAGAGCACCGGTGCCCCCGCCGGTGCCGTATTGCCCGACCCGCAGGAGCCCGCCTGATGTCTGACACCCCGCCGAACGACGACGAGTTCGCGGACCTGTTCAGCAAACTGCCGACCCCGCGCACGCAGGCGCCGTCATCCGGTGGCGCGGCATCCGTGCCGCCATCGCGCCGCGCCGCTCGGGAGGCGGCCGCGGCGGCGAACGCCGCGTCAGAGACCCCGCCGTCGCCGCAGAGCGCACCGATCGCAGCACCGATCTCCGCGCGCGCCGCGGACGAGACCGCGGATCCCCGCCCCGAGACCGCCGCGGCAGCGCCACCGGCACCGGCGTCGCCAGAGGCCGAGGCCGTTCCGGTGCATCAGCAGCTCGATGCGCTCTTCAGCGGGGACTCGCACTCCGATCGCGGGCGCGGCAAGAGCCACGACCGCGATCGCCGCAAAAGCCGCATCGCGGGCTGGGTGATCTTCGGGGTGATCCTCGCAATCCTCGGCGGCATCGTGGGGGGCGGCTTCTACGTCTGGAACACCTACGAGGACAAGATCCGCGCGTTCCTGGGGTGGGAAGAACCCAAGGACTACGAGGACGGCATCGCCGAGGGCGACGCGACGGTGACGATCGTCACGGGCGACACCGGATCGACGATCTCGACGTCGCTGTTCCAGGCGGGCGTCACGAAGACGGACACCGCCTTCTACGACTACTTGATCAAGACCGGCCAGAACCCGGACTTCCAACCGGGCGTGTACACGCTCAAGCAGAAGATGTCGTCCGCGGCGGCCCTGAAGGCTCTGGAAGACCCCAGCAGCCGACGCGAGAACACCGCGCAGCTGCCCGAGGGCTTGACCATGGGCTCGACCCTGACGCGACTCGCCGACGGAACCGGCATCCCGCTCGCCGATCTGCAGGCGGCGGTCGCCGATCCCTCGCAGTACGGCGTCAGCGCGACGACGCTCGAGGGCTGGCTGTTCCCGGCGACCTATACGTTCGATCCCGGGAGGACGGCGCAGCAGGTCATCAAGACGCTGGTCGATCGCACGGTGGCCTCTCTCGACAAGGCCGGCGTGCCGACCGACCAGCGCGAGCGCATCCTCACCGTCGCGTCGATCATCCAGCGCGAGGCACGATTCACAGCCGACTTCTACAAGGTGTCCCGAGTGATCGAGAACCGCCTCGATCCCAACAACGAGGAGACCCACGGCCTGCTGCAGATGGACTCGACGGCGCAGTACGGCTACAACGAGATCAACAAGGGCACGGCCAGCTCCTCGGCAGAAGCCCTCGCCAACGACAACCCGTGGAACACGTATCTGCACCCGGGTCTGCCGATCGGGCCGATCGCCAACCCCGGCGACCTGGCCATCGACGCGGCGATGCATCCGGCAGACGGGCCGTGGCTGTACTTCGTGACGGTCAACCTCGACACCGGCGAGACGATCTTCAGCACCACGTATGCCGAGCACGAGAAGGCCGTGGCGCAGTGGCAGCAGTGGTGCGCCGCCAATGACAGTGCCGACTGCTGAGGTCCCGACCGGATCGTTCCTGGAGGTGTGGGGCGACCCGATCGCTCACAGCCTCTCGCCCCGGATCCACGCCGCGGCGTACGCCGCGCTGGGATGGGACTGGAGCTATGGACGCCGACGAGTCGCAGCGGCCGACTTCTCGCGCGAGCTGGGCGGCCTGGGCGCGGCGTTTCGGGGCCTCTCGCTGACGTTCCCGCTGAAGACCGAGGCCTTCGCCGCCGCGACGCACCGCGATCGCACGGCCGAGCTCACCGGCGCCGTCAACACGCTCGTCCGCGTGGGCGGGCAGTGGCGCGGCTTCAACACGGATGTCGGCGGAATCGTCGGCGACGTGCGAGCCCATGGTCTCGATGCGATCGAGACCGGCCGCATCGTCGGCGCGGGGGCGACGGCGACGTCGGCGCTCGTCGCGCTCGCACAGCTCGGCGCGCGCACGGTCGAGGTGGTCGCGCGACGCCCCGACGCGGCCCACGCCCTCGCCGAGCTGGGGGAGCGTCTGTCGGTCGCCGTCTCGATCGCGGCGCCGGACACGGTGGCGCCGGCATCCGTCCCGCTCACCGTCTCCACCCTGCCCGGCGGCGCCGCGCTGCCGGAGGACACCTCCCGACGGATCGCGTCCGACGGGGGGCTGCTCTACGACGTCGTGTACGGCCACTGGCCGACCCCGCTGGCCGTGGCGTGGCAGGCGGCGGGTGCTCCCGCCGTCAACGGCCTCGGCATGCTCGTGCGACAGGCCGTGCTGCAGATCCGCGTGTTCCGAACGGGCGACGTCGACCACCCACTGCCCGATGAGGATGCCGTCGTGGACATCATGGCCCGTGCGCTCGTGGGAGACTAGGCGAATGCTCCGCGTGCTCACGGCCGGCGAATCGCACGGCCCCGAACTCGTCGCCTTCATGGAGGGACTGCCCGCCGGCGTCCCCGTCTCCCGCGCCGCGATCCAGGCAGATCTCGCGCGTCGCAAGCTCGGCTACGGCCGCGGCTCGCGGATGAAGTTCGAAGAGGACGAACTGACGATCTCCGCCGGCGTCCGGCACGGCCTCAGCATGGGCAGCCCGATCGCGCTGCGCATCGGCAACACCGAGTGGCCCAAGTGGACCGAGGTCATGAGTGCCGAGCCGGTCGAGATGACCGAGATGTCTCGCGGCCGCGGCGCCGCGCTCACGCGCCCCCGCCCGGGCCACGCCGACCTGGTCGGCATGCAGAAGTACGGGTTCGACGAGGCGCGTCCGATCCTCGAACGCGCGAGTGCTCGCGAGACGGCGGCTCGCGTCGCTCTGGGCGCGATCGCCCGCTCGTTCCTCGGTGAGCTCGGAATCCGTCTCGTCAGCCACACGCTGTCGATCGGCCCCGTTCACGTGCCCGCAGGCGCTGCCCTTCCGACTCCGGACGACGTCGCCGCGCTCGACGCTGATCCGCTGCGGTGCTTCGATCCCGCGACGTCTGCGGCCATGGTCGCCGAGGTGGATGCCGCGAAGAAGGACGGCGACACCCTGGGCGGCATCGTCGAGGTCCTCGCCTACGGTCTTCCGCCCGGTCTGGGCTCCCATGTGCAGTGGGACCGCCGCCTCGACGGCAAGCTGGCACAGGCACTGATGAGCATCCAGGCCATCAAGGGCGTGGAGGTCGGCGACGGCTTCGAGACCACACGCCGACGGGGTTCGGCGGCTCACGACGAGCTGTTCGCGGCATCCGAGGGCATCACGCGCTCCTCCGACAAGGCCGGCGGCACCGAGGGGGGAATGTCCACCGGGACGGTGCTGCGCGTGCGCGCCGGCATGAAGCCGATCGCGACCGTGCCGCACGCGCTTCGGACCATCGACGTCACGACGGGCGAGGCCGCCACGGCGCACCACCAGCGCTCCGACGTCTGCGCGGTGCCCGCCGCGGGCGTGGTGGCCGAGGCGATGGTCGCGATCGTGCTGGCCGAGGCGGTGCTCGAGAAGTTCGGCGGCGACAGCGTCGGCGAGACGGCCCGTAACCTCCGCAGCTACCTCTCCGCGATCCCCGAGACGCTGCAGACGGCCGCGGACAGCGACGACGCCCTCGGATGACGAGTCCTGCGATCGTACTCATAGGCCCGATGGGGGCGGGTAAGACGAGCGTCGGCAAGCGGGTGGCCAAACGGCTGGGCCTGCCGTTCACCGACAGCGACGCCGTGATCGCTCGTGAACACGGCCCGATCGAGACCGTCTTCGTCACGCACGGCGAGGCGCACTTCCGCGAGCTGGAACGCGAGGCTGTGGCCGACGCGCTCAAGAGGGGCGGCATCGTCGCACTCGGCGGGGGAGCGGTGCTGCACCCTGACACCCAGGCGGCGCTGGCCCATCACCACGTCGCACTGCTGACCGTCGCCCCGCACAATGTGGCCGCCCGCATCCGCGGCGGCGCGCGCCCCCTCCTGCAGGAGGGCGACGCCGTCGAGCGCTGGCACGAGATCTACGCCGCACGGCGCCCCCTCTACGAACGGCTCGCCCAGGTGAGCTTCGACACGTCCGCCGGTCCTCTGCAAGACACGGTCGATGCCCTCGCGGCGTGGATCGAGGCGGAGCTGGCCGGCGACGATCACGCCCGAGGAGCACACGAATGACCGACACCACCGTCATCGGCGTCGCCGGCGACCAGCCTTACGACATCACGATCGGACGGGGCATCCTCGGCATGGTGGGCGACGCCTTGCCGCCCGCCGCGCAGAAAGTGCTCATCGTGCACCCGCCGACGCTGTCGGCCGCCGCCACCGAACTGCGCGCGTCGCTGCTCGCCTCGGGGGAGCGTCAGGTGCTGCTCGCCGAGGTGCCGGACGCCGAGCAGGGCAAGCGTGTCGAAGTCGCGGCGTTCTGCTGGCAGGTGATGGGTCAAGCCGACTTCACGCGCACCGACGCGGTCGTCGGCTTCGGCGGCGGAGCCGTCACCGACTTGGCGGGCTTCGTCGCGGCGACGTGGCTGCGCGGCGTCGCGGTGGTGCAGGTGCCCACGACGGTGCTCGGCATGGTGGATGCCGCCGTCGGCGGCAAGACCGGCATCAACACGGCGGAGGGAAAGAACCTCGTCGGCGCGTTCTGGCCGCCGCGCGCCGTGATCTGCGATCTGGCGCTGCTCGACACGCTCAGCCGCAACGAGCGGGTGGCCGGGTTCGCCGAGGTCGTGAAGGCCGGCTTCATCTGGTACCCGGAGATCCTCGACATCATCGAGGCAGACCCGGAGGCTGCCGTCGACCCGCAGTCAGCCGCGTTCCGCCGCTGCATCGAACTGGCCATCGAGATGAAGGCGCGCGTCGTCGGCGAGGACCTGCGCGAAGCCGGGCTGCGCGAAGTGCTGAACTACGGGCACACGCTCGGCCACGCGATCGAGCACGCCGAGCGGTACCAGTGGCGCCACGGCGCAGCGATCTCGATCGGCATGCTCTTCGCCGCCGAGCTGTCGCGGCTCGCCGGAAGACTGTCGGATGCCTCGGCCGCCCGCCATCGCGCCATCCTCGAGCTGCTCGGGCTTCCGACCAACTACCGCGCCGGGGCCTTCCGGCAACTGCTGGCGACGATGCAGCGCGACAAGAAGACCCGCGGCGGCATGCTGCGGTTCATCGTGCTCGACGACATCGCCAAGCCCACCGTGCTGCAGGCGCCCGACGAGTCGCTGCTGTTCGCGGCGTATCAAGAGATCGCCGAGTGAGCGCGGCGCCCGCAGCCGGGCCGTTCGTGCGGCGCGTGCGCGCCGACGAGGGGGAGCGGGTGCGGGAGCTGCGGCTGCAGTCGCTGCGCGATCGCGACGCCGCCATCGCCTTTCTCGACACCGCCGAGAACGCCGCACGGCACCCGGCCGCGTTCTGGGCAGACCGCGCCGGCGGTGCGTCGACGGGCACCGCGGCCGCGCAGTTCGTCGCCGAGGACGATGCCGGCCGGTGGGTGGGGACGGCGACCGTTCTTCGCCGTGCCGCGGGCGACGTCGATCATCTCGGGCCTTCGCTCGACGCGGATCGTTCCGATGTGGTGGGTGTCTACGTGACGCCCGAGGCGCGGGGTGCGGGCCTCATCGACGCGCTCCTGACGGCGTGTGCCGACTGGGCGAGAAGCCTCGGCGACGATGCCCTCTTCCTCGACGTGCACTCAGACAATGCCCGCGCCGAAGCGGCCTACGTGCGCAACGGGTTCGTTCGGACGGGACTCGAGATGACGGGACCCATCGGCCCGGAGCGCGAGCTGCGCCGCCCGCTGTGAGAGTGCGGCGATAGGGTGCAGGAGTGACCACGCCTCGCCGCCTGCTGCTCGTCAACGGCCCGAATCTGAACCTGCTCGGCGTACGCGAACCCGCCTTCTACGGGCATGACACCCTCGCCGATGTCGAGCGGACGGTGCGGGATGCCGCGGCCGCACGCGGGTTCGAGATGACGGCCGTGCAGAGCAACCACGAGGGTGTGCTGATCGATGCGATCCACGAGGCGCGCACGACCTGCGCGGGGATCGTCATCAACCCCGGTGGGCTCACGCATACTTCCGTGATCCTGCGCGACGCGCTGTCGGGGGTCGCTCTGCCGGTCGCCGAGGTGCACATCAGCAACATCGCCGAGCGCGAGGAGTTCCGTCACCACTCCTACGTCGCCGACGTGGCGGTCGTGCACGTCGTCGGCGAGGGAGTGGCCGGCTACGCGCGTGCCACGGCGCTGCTGATCGATGTCATCTCAGGACGCGCCGACGGCTGAGCGGCAGCACGATCCGCGCGCGACGCAAGGGGATGCCCCCACGTGCTCGAAGGCGTATACCGTCGCCGCCATGAACATTCGTCGGACCCCCGCTGCCATGTTCCTCGTCGCCGCCGCACTCACCCTGGGCGTCTGTGCCTCTGCGGGTGATGCCGCCACGGATGCCTCGTCGAGCGCGCCCTCCGCCGTGGCGACCCCGACCCACACCGCCACGGCGACTCCCACACCGTCCACCTCGAGCACGCCCGCCGCACCCACCCGCGCCGACCTCGACGGAACGTGGTGCCGCGCGTCGGACTCGGCCACGTGCATGACCATCGAAGACGGCAAGACCACCGATGGAGCCACCGTGGGAGACGCGACCAACGACGAGGGCGCTCCGTGCCTCACGGTCACCATCGGTTCGGACGGCGGCTTCGTCGCCTATTACTGCCCGAAGGGTGTGAGCCCGGCGACGCCCGTCACCACCGACGCCGGCGCCGCGGTGAACCTCGACAACACGGCGTACGAGCGCCTGTTCGCCACGCAGAACCCGCCCTACGTCGACACGTGGTACCGCGAGGCAGATCTGAGCGCCGCTACCGCCCAGTGATGGATTCACCCGGTTCGGTCCAAACGGACTGAGTGCACTCATTAATGAGTATGATCAATATGTGAGTGAATCGATCTCGCGCCGCGAGCGCAACATGGCCGACAAGAGTCGGCGCATCTTGCTCGCCGCCGCGGAGCTGTTCGACGAACACGGCTACGCCGGTGTCACGACGCAGCAGATCGCCGACCGTGCCGACGTCGCCGCCGGCACTGTATTCCGCTACGCCGACAGCAAGGCCGAGCTGCTGCTCGCGGTGTTCAACGAGCGCCTCGCCGCGGCCATCGACGCGGGTGCGCGTGCTGCGGCGACGGTCGGGGACCCCGTCGAGGCGGTCGCCGCTCTGTTGCGGCCCCTCCTGCACGCCGCGGCGCTGACGCCCCGAGACACCGCCCTCTACCAGCGCGAACTCTTGTTCGGCGACAGCACGGCGGGGCGTTACCGGCGCGAGGGCCTGCGCGTGATCGACGACCTCGAGCGGCGTATCGCCGAGATCGTCGCGCCGAGGTCGGCCGCCGCATCGGCCCGGGTCGCGGCCCGCTCGATCTTCGCCGCCACACACATCTTCCTCGTGCAACCGAGCCTGGGGCTCGGTCGCGACGCCGCCGATCTCCGCGCGCAGATCGCGCAGATCGTCGCCGGCGCGCACGCCGAGGCTTATCCCGACGCGTCCACCCCGCCGCGCCCGCACGAGAGTGCATATGAAGGCGGTACCCCGCCAGAAGGAGATCACCATGAGTGACATCACCACCGTCGCCGTGCTGGGCACCGGCGTGCTCGGCTCGCAGATCGCGTTCCAGACCGCATACAGCGGCTTCGACGTGATCGCCTACGACATCAGCGACGAGGCTCTCGCCGCCGCGAAGGAGCGCTTTCAGCGTCTCGTCGCGACCTACAAGGCCGAGGTTCCCGGCGCCGCCCGCGGAAAGGCCGACGAGACCCTCGGTCGGCTGACGCTCACGACCGATCTCGCCGAAGCGGCTCAGGCCGACCTCATCATCGAGGCCGTTCCCGAGATCCTCGACGTCAAGCGCGAGACCTACGAGAAGCTCGCCCAGCTCGCTCCCGCAGAGACCATCTTCGCGACCAACTCCTCGACCCTGCTGCCGAGCGACCTGGTCGAGTGGACCGGTCGCCCGGAGCGCTTCTTGGCGCTGCACTTCGCGAACCGGGTGTGGAAGTTCAACACCGGCGAGGTTATGGGAACGCCCCAGACCGACCCCGCCGTGTTCGATCAGATCGTGCGGTTCGCGGGCGACATCGGCATGGTTCCCATCCCGATCCACAAGGAGAAGGCGGGCTACGTGCTCAACACCCTCCTCGTGCCGCTGCTGAACGCCGCCATGGGGCTCGCCGGCGGCGGCTACGCCGAGGTCGAAGACATCGACTGGACGTGGCGGATCGCCACCGGTGCGCCCATGGGCCCTTTCCAGATCCTCGACATGATCGGTCTGACCACGCCGTACAACATCCTCACCCACGGTCCTTCGGGCGACCCGAAGATCGCCGCGTGGCTCAAGGAGAACTACATCGACAAGGGCCTGCTGGGCGTCGCCACTGGCGAAGGCTTCTACAAGTACGCCTGATCGCTCGACCGGCAGACAGCGGCTGAGCGGGCGGCATCCCGTAGAATCGGGTGTCGGCCGCTCGGCCGCTTCTTCAACGAACGGACATTCCACACTCATGGCATCGACCGCAGACATCAAGAACGGCGTCGTCCTCAGCATCGACGGACAGCTCTGGAGCGTCGTGGAGTTCCAGCACGTCAAGCCTGGCAAGGGCGGTGCGTTCGTGCGCACCAAGCTGAAGAACGTCATGACCGGCAAGGTTGTCGACAAGACGTTCAACGCGGGCGCCAAGGTCGAGATCGAGAACGTCGACCGCCGTGACTTCACCTACCTCTACAACGACGGCGAGGGCTTCGTCTTCATGGATGTGGCCGACTACGACCAGATCACGGTCGGCGCCGCAACGGTGGGCGATGCCGCGAACTTCCTGCTGGAGAACCAGCAGGTGCAGATCGCCCTCAACAACGGCAACCCGCTCTACATCGAGCTGCCGGCCTCCGTCGTGCTGGAGATCACCTACACCGAGCCGGGCCTGCAGGGCGACCGCTCGTCGGCGGGAACCAAGCCCGCCACCGTGGAGACCGGCTACGAGATCCAGGTGCCGCTGTTCCTGGAGACCGGCACGAAGGTCAAGGTCGACACCCGCACGGGCGACTACCTCGGCCGCGTCAACTGACGAGCGGTCTTCGAAGCGATGAGCGCACGGTCCAAGGCGCGCAAGCGCGCCCTCGACATCCTCTTCCAGTCCGACGTCCGCGGCGATGAGCTTGCGGTCACCCTCGCCGCGGAGGCGAAGCGCGCGGCGAATGAACCCGCTCGCGAAGCCTCGTGGCTGTACGCGCGCGAGATCGTCGACGGCGTGATCGACAACCGCGACGACATCGACGAGCAGATCGTCACCCACGCGCGCGATTGGAAGATCGAGCGGATGCCGGCGGTCGACCGGGCGATCCTGCGGCTGGCGGTGTGGGAGCTGATGTTCAACGACGAGGTGCCGGCCGCGGTCGTGATCGACGAGGCCGTGGAACTCGCGAAGGAGTTCTCGACCGACGACTCGGGTTCGTTCGTGCACGGGGTCCTCGGGCGCATCGCCCGCACCGCCTGAGCGGCGGTTCAGGCGGTGCGGGCGTAGACTGGGGAGGACGACCAGTGACACCCATTCTCGAGTTCCGCATCGACGAACCGTGGTTGATCGGTGTCCTCTGCGTCGTCAGCGCCGGTCTCGCCCTCTTCCTCCTCATCCGCCGGCGATCGTCCCTCCGGCCTTCGCGCTGGCCGATGTGGGCGGTGATCGCGATGGTCGCCGGAGCGGGCACGGCCGCCGCCTTCGCTCTCTTCGCCCGGAAGACGAACCTCTTCGGCATGCCACTGCCGTGGCAGGCGATCTCGTGGGGTGCGGCGGGTCTCGCCGCGGTGGCGGTCGCCGTCGCGAACCTCTGGAAGGCAGACAGACGACGTCGCCTGACGGCCACGCTGTCGATTCCCGTGTTCCTGTTGACCACGACGCTCGGTATCAACGCGTACTACGGCTTGAATCCGACGATCGCGAGTTTCTTTCATATTCAGATCAACCGGCCCGTGAGCGTCACCGGCGGATCCGAGGCGGACGGGCCGCTCTACCAGACGTGGCAGGCCCCCGCCGACATGCCCTCCACCGGGGAACAGGGGACGATCGACATCCCCGCGACGCAATCCGGCTTCGCGGCACGCATGGCCGCATCTACAAGCCTCCGGCTGCCCGCACCGCTCACCCGCCTCGGCTGCCACTCGTGATCATGATGCTCGGCCAGCCCGGTGATCCAGATCCGCAGTACATCGCGAAGATCCTCGACGCGCAGGCCCAGCACAACAAGGGGCTCGCCCCCTAGGGCGTGTCTCTTAAAGCCTTGAGCCAGATGGTGATGGCGCGTAGGACGACGCCGCCGCGATAGGTCAGGGCGAGTTTGTCGTAGCGGGTGGCCAAGGCGCGCCATTGCTTGAAGATGTTGAATCCGCGCTCGACGACGTTGCGGCGCTTGTAGGCCTCGGTGTCGTAGGTGACCGGGCGACCACCCTTGGCGCCGCGGCGCTTGCGGTTGGCGATCTGATCATCGCGTTCGGGGATGACGGCCTGGATGCCGCGCCGGCGCAACAGCTTGCGGTTGGCCCGGGAAGAGTAAGCCTTGTCACCCAGCGCCCGGTCGGGCCTGGTGCGTGGCCGGCCCCCACCCAGGCGCGGTACCCGCAGGGCGTTCATCACGTGCTCGAACATCGGGGAGTCCCCGCCCTGCCCGGGCCCGAGCAGCATCACCAGCGGCCGCATGTTCCCGTCGCACAGGTGGTGGATCTTCGTCGACAGGCCGCCGCGGGAGCGGCCGATGGCGTGATCAGGCGGCTCGATGCGCAGATTCGTGTAATTCGTCAGGTCCCCCTGTGTCCCGGGGCAGGTTGGTGGCGTGCTGATGGGCGCGGTTGATCGTGGAGTCCACCGAGACTTCCCAGTCGATCAGCCCGGCGGCGTCGGCATGGGCCAGCAGGACGCTGTGGATCTTGTCCCACGTCCCATCACCGCTGAAGCGGCGGTGCCGCTTCCACACCGTCTGCCACGGCCCGAAGCACCCGGGTAAGTCCCGCCACGCGATCCCGGTCCGGTAGCGATAGATGATGCCCTCCACCACGGTGCGATGATCGGCGAACGGCCGACCACGACGCCCCTGCGAGGACGGCATCAACGGAGCAATCAGCTCCCACTGCGCATCAGTCAGCAACTCCGTTCGAGACACACACCGAGCGTTCCAGCGACCAGCCCAAACCTTTGGGAGACACGCCCTATGTCCTCGTCGTCGACCAGCTCGGCGACCCCAACAAGGACCCTGCGTGTGCGGACTCGACGGTCTACGGCAACGTGGAGACTTACGTCACGCACGACGTGGTCGCCTTCGCGCGCACGCTTCCGGTTCAGCAGGATCCCAGTCAGTGGACGATCGTCGGATACTCCAACGGGGGTGGCTGCGCCTTCAAGTACGCCGCCGAGCACCCCGATATCTGGGGCAACCTGCTCTCGGTCAGCGGTGAGATCGTTCCCGGATCGGAGCATCCCGACGGGACGATCGCGGATGCATTCGGCGGCTCACCCGCGGCATATGAGGCTGCCAAGCCGACAAGCATCCTGACCTCCCACACGGGCGGGTACCCGAATGAGTGGGCATTGTTCACCGCGGGCCAGAACGACCCGGCCTATGTCGACCAGGCTCGCCAGGGTGCCGCCGCAGCGGCGAAGGCCCGCTGGAATGTCGACAGCTATGTCGTCCCCGGCGCCGGACACGTCGTCGACGCGCTCGAGGGCGGTCTCGCGGAGGGGCTTGCACGCCTCTACCCCCGCCTCGGCCTCTCTGCACCCTGAATCGCCCGCACCGCCTGAGCGGCGGCTCAGGCTCCCACGCGTAGACTCGGGAGCTGTTCGACCAGGAGGACCCATGCGGATCACAGGCCTCGGCCACGCCGGAATGTTCATCGAGACGACGGGCGGCAGCGTCCTCTGCGACCCCGTGATGGGTCCGAGCTTCTTCGGCTCGTGGTTCCCGTTCCCCGACAACCGCGGCCTGGACTGGGAGCGCTTCGGGAAAGCCGACTTCCTCTACATCTCGCACCGCCACCGCGATCACTTCGACCCGGCGCTGCTGGAACGGTACGTGCCGAAGGACATTCGCGTCCTGCTCCCGGAGTACCCGACGGATGACCTCGAAGTGGACCTGCGCCGCCTCGGCTACGACAACATCGTCTACACCCAGGCGGGGCAGACTCTGGAGTATCCCGGCGGCCTGAAGATCATGGTGACGCCGCTGCGTGCGCCGAGCGACGGCCCGATCGGCGACTCGTCGCTGAGCGTCGACGACGGCACCGCGAGCATCCTCAACCAGAACGACTCGCACCCGCTCGACCTCGAGCGCCTGCTCTCGTTCTCCAAGCCCGACGCGTACTTCACGCAGGTCTCCGGCGCGATCTGGTGGCCGATGGTCTACGACTTGCCGCAGGACTCGAAGCAGCACTTCGCGCAGCTGAAGCGCGACGCGCAGAACAAGCGCGCGATGTACTACATCGAGAAGGTGGATGCCGAGCACGTCTTCCCCATGGCCGGCCCGCCGATGTTCCTGCGCGAAGACCTGTTCCGCTTCAACGGGTGGGGTCTGGAGGACGACTCGATCTTCACCGATCAGCGTCAGTTCCTCGCCCACATGCGCGCAGAGCGGCCCGATCAGAAGGGCTACGAGTTCGTGCCCGGCACGCAGGTCGACCTCAACGGTGGCACGATCGAGATCACGCAGACCCTCTACACGCCGGATGAGATCGACCGGGTCTTCGACGACAAGTGGGCGTACCTCGCCGAGCAGCGCGACAGCCGCCAAGCGGAGGTCATCGCGGAGATCGAGACGCGGGCCGAGCCGATGGCACCGGATGAGATGCTCGCCGCGTTGCAGGAATGGTGGGAGCCGCTGCTGCGTCGCGCCCGCACGATCCGCACCGGCGTCGGCGGCAACGTCCGCTTCCGCATCGGCGAGCTCGACATGCTCGTCGACTTCCCCAAGGCGAAGGTGCGGGAGTACGCGGGGGAGGAGTGCATCTACTGGTACACGATCCCCGCCGATCTCGTCTCCACCAACATCCGTGATCACGAGATCGACTGGTCGAACTCGATCTTCCTGTCGATGCAGTTCGAGGTCGGCCGCAGCGGCAAGTTCAACGAGTTCCTCACGACCTTCCTGAAGTGCCTGTCCCGCGACCGCATCGAGTACGTCGAGAACTGGTATGCGGAGCAGTCCGATCAGACCGAGGACGCCGAGATCGGCGAGTGGACCGTCCAGCGCCGCTGCCCTCACCTGCGCGCCGACCTCACCAAGACCGGCAAGATCGAGGACGGCGTGCTCACCTGCGCCCTCCACGACTGGAAGTGGGATCTGGCGAGCGGGCAGTGCCTCACCGCACCGGGCCACCCGATCCGCGCGTCGCGCGTCGTCGAGACGGCATCGGCGCGCACCGCCTGATACCTCGCCGAGGCGCGTTCACGTCGTCAGAATGCGTTTCGCACGTTTCTTGAGCCGTACCGGCGAGGTGGTGACGACGCGCCAGCGGTGATCGGTGCCGTGCCACGGTGGGGCTCTGACCTCGGGAACCCCGCCGTTCATGCGGATCTGCCACCCGACCCGGTCAAGGAACCGGTGGTGGTACCAGCACAACAGGACGCCGTTGTCGGTGTGCGTGGGACCGCCCCGGGCATGTTCGGTGACGTGGTGGATCTCGCACCAACCGGCAGGAACGCCGCAGCCGGGGATGATGCACCCGCCGTCGCGAAGTGCGATCGCGCGACGCTGGTGCCGGTTGAAGACGCGCTCCTCGATGCCGATGGCGACGATCCTGCCGTCTGCCCGGCTGCTGATGCGCTGGACGGCACCCGCGCACGCGATGTGACGGGCGGCCGCCACGTCGACCGGCTGATCGCATCCCTGCGCGTGCGCGAAGCCCGTACCCGCGACGAGATCGTCGGCGTCGACGGAGACCACGAGAGTCGGCGCATGTCCGCCGATCGTCGGCAGGAGGCCGCTGGATGCCGCAACGCCGAGCGCCGCAGCGAGCGCATCGTGCTGTTTCTGCGCACGAGTCCGGTCGTCACGGGCCGGGAGCGGCTCATCGTCCGTCGCGGCGGGATCGTCGAAGGCGACGGCGGGGGACAGGTGCGCATCGAAGATCGTCTGCAGCTGCGCGGCCACCTCCGGCAAGAGCGTTCCGCGGATCGGAACTCCACCCGCGGTGGCCACCCCGAGCACGACCGAGCGCGTCCGCTCCGCGATCCGCTCGCGCGGCTCGGCGCCGTCCTGGTCGAGAGCGAGAGCCCAGGTCTGCGCGTGGATGCGCAGGAGTTCGGCACACGCGGGCGGTGCGGCATCCGGGCCCTCACCGCGCGCCTCGGCGACAACGATGTCCGCGGCATCCCTCCGCGCGGCAGCGGAGACGCGCGGCGCTGTCTGCTGGAGCGGACCCGTGATCGCCAGAATGCCGTCGACGCCGATGACGCCGTCGACCATCGCCGCGCGCACGGATGGGAAGGGTGCCTCGAGCACCTCACCAGTCGTCGGCGACACATCGGACCGCACCGCTGCGGCCGCCCGCTGCAACCGCGCGGCCGACCGCGGCTCGATCCGCGTGAGCGTCTGCAGCAGCTGCGTGACGTCGCGGCATCCGAGGTGCGAGGTCATCCGCTCGTCACGCACGGGGTTGTCCGAGCGTCGCATGACCTCGCCGGTCGCGTCGATCAGGAGCGCCTCGAGCAACCGGCCGACCTCGGCGATGGCGGCGATCTGCCGAGCGAGCTCACTCTCGCTCGCCCGCTCGAAGACGCGATCCTCCGACGCTCCGCGCAGCATCATGGCGGCCTGCGACCGCAGGTCGTCGAGGTGTGCTGCGAGGAGGTCCATACCCCCATTCTGCCGACGGCCTCCGACATCACAGGCTGGAAAAGTCCAGATCGAGAGAGAAAACATCACATGTCGCGTGAGAGTGTTCTCATGCGATTCATCGGCCTGCCCTAGAGTGAGCGCGACCACTGCGCCCGGGTGCGCGAGGGGAGCTGTGACATGAGAATCGACCCGCTGCACCTCGTGGACGTCACACGCCTGCGCGCGGCGTCGTTCTGGTCGGTGACGCTGCTGGTCCTCGCCCTCACCGCCGCCCGCGCCGGCGTGCGGCGCGCGATCGCGCCGGGGAGACCCACAACCTGAGGCGCCGCCCGGTTCGGGTAGAGTGGGACCGAACCACAGCAACCTTTAACACCGTCCAGAGAGGCGGAGAAGGGAGCGGCGGATGAGCACCGGTAACACGCGTACCGTGATGCAGACAGCCGACATCGCCCGCGCACTGACTCGGATCTCCCACGAGATCCTGGAGTCCAACAAGGGGGCCGATGATCTCGTCCTCCTCGGCATCCCGACCCGGGGAGTGACGCTCGCCGGACGCATCGGCGCTCTCCTCGGCGACATCTCCGGCACCTCCGTGCCGGTCGGTGCCCTCGACGTCACGATGTACCGCGACGACCTGCACCGCAATCCCACGCGGACTCCCCGCCCGACGCAGATCCCGGCCGGAGGCGTCGACGGCAAGACCATCGTCCTGGTTGACGACGTGCTCTTCTCCGGACGCAGCATCCGTGCGGCCCTCGACGCGCTCGGCGACATCGGCCGGCCGGCCGCCGTGCGGCTCGCGATCCTCGTCGACCGCGGGCACCGCGAGCTGCCGATCCGGCCCGACTTCGTCGGCAAGAACCTGCCGAGTGCACGCAGCGAGCGGGTCAACGTGCACCTGGCCGAGGTCGACGGCATCGAAGAGGTGACGATCGCGTCATGAGGCACCTGCTCGACACCCGGACGCTCTCCCGCGAGGATGCCCTGCGCATCCTCGACGTCGCCGAAGACATGCGCGACACCCAGTCGCGCGAGATCAAGAAACTGCCGACCCTGCGCGGCAAGACGGTCGTCAACCTGTTCTTCGAGGACTCCACCCGCACCCGCATCTCGTTCGAGGCCGCCGCGAAGCGCCTGTCGGCCGACGTGATCAACTTCTCGGCCAAGGGATCGAGCGTCAGCAAGGGCGAGTCCCTGCAGGACACCGCCCAGACGCTGCAGGCGATGGGCGCGGATGCCGTGGTCATCCGTCACGGCGCCTCCGGTGCTCCGCAGACGCTCGCGACCAGCGGCTGGATCACCGCCGGCGTCGTCAACGCCGGAGACGGCACCCACGAGCACCCTACGCAAGCGCTCCTGGACGCGTTCACCATCCGCAAGCGCCGCTTCGGCGACGACAGCCGTGGCCGCGACCTCGCCGGTGTGCGGGTCGCGATCGTGGGGGACATCCTGCACTCGCGCGTGGCCCGCTCCAACGTGTGGCTGCTGCACACGCTCGGAGCCCAGGTCACCCTCGTCGCTCCGCCGACGCTGGTTCCACAGGACGTGTCGCGGTGGCCGGCTCGCGTCGTCTACGACCTCGACGAGGCGCTGTCCGCCCGGCCTGACGCTGTCATGATGCTGCGAATCCAGCTGGAACGCATGAACGCGGCATATTTCCCGACTGAACGGGAGTATTCCCGTCGATGGGGACTGGACGCGAGGCGTCTGGCCACTCTCGCGGACGGTAGCATTGTGATGCACCCGGGCCCCATGAACCGGGGCTTGGAGATCTCCGCCGACGCCGCCGATTCCCCACGATCGACCGTGCTGGAGCAGGTCGCGAACGGCGTGTCGGTGCGGATGGCGGTGCTGTACCTGGTGCTGGCCGGAGAACGTTCCGGCGAGCGCGACACGAACGCAGAGGAGCACACCCCGTGACGGTTCGACACCCCTCGGCGCGCCCGACGATCATCCGCGGGGCCCGTGTCGGCGACGGGGCGACGACGGATCTCCTTCTCGAAGACGGCCGGATCAGTCAGGTCGGCAGCGGCCTGAGCCGCGCCGGCGCCGACATCGTGGATGCCGACGGCCTGATCGCCCTGCCGGGCCTGGTCGATCTGCACGTGCACTTGCGCGAGCCCGGCTACGAGGCGTCGGAGACGGTGCTCACCGGCTCACGCGCAGCGGCCGCCGGCGGATTCACGACCGTTTTCGCCATGCCGAACACCTCGCCCGTCGCGGACACAGCCGGCGTCGTCGAGCAGGAGCTCGCGCTGGGCGAGGCGGCGGGATACGTCCACGTCCAGCCGATCGGCGCCGTGACCGTCGGCCAGAAGGGCGAGCGGCTCGCGGAGCTCGGTGCGATGGCGTCCTCGCGGGCCCGCGTGCGCGTCTTCAGCGACGACGGCTTCTGCGTCTTCGACCCGCTCATCATGCGTCGCGCACTCGAATACGTGAAGGCATTCGACGGCGTCGTCGCCCAGCACGCGCAGGACCCCCGCTTGACCGAGGGCGCCCAGATGAACGAGGGCTCCGTGTCGGCCGAGCTCGGCCTGACCGGATGGCCGGCGGTCGCCGAGGAGTCGATCATCGCCCGTGACGTCCTTCTCGCCGAGCACGTCGGCTCGCGTCTGCACGTGTGCCACCTCTCGACGGCCGGTTCGGTCGACATCATCCGGTGGGCAAAGAAGCGCGGGGTGAACGTGACCGCCGAAGTCACCCCCCACCACCTGCTGCTGACCGAGGAGCTCGTGCGCGGCTATGACGCCCGCTACAAGGTCAACCCGCCGCTGCGCCGCGACGAGGACGTGCAGGCGGTGCGCGAAGGCCTCGCGGACGGCACGATCGACATCGTCGCGACCGACCACGCGCCGCATCCGGCGGAGGCGAAGTCGTGCGAGTGGCAGGCGGCGGCCAACGGCATGGTCGGGCTGGAATCCGCCCTGCGCGTCGTGCACCAGGCGATGGTGCAGACGGGGATGCTGTCCTGGGACGACGTGGCCCGCGTGATGTCGGCCGCCCCGGCGCGCATCGGACGGCTCGACGACGCCGGCACGCCGCTGGCGGTGGGAGCTGCGGCATCCCTCACGCTGTACGACCCCGCCCCGACGCGGACGTTCGGCCGCGACGACCTGCGGGGCCGGAGCGTCAACTCGCCCTACCTCGGACGGGAGCTTCCGGGCGAGGTGCGCTCGACGTTCTTCCGCGGAGCCGCGACCGTCGCCAACGGCGTCGTGGCCGAGAGCATGGGGGAGGTGTCGGCATGACCCGGGAAGGCGCCCTGCTCGTCATGATCGCGGTCGCAGTCGCCCTGCTGGCGCTGGGAGCATTCGCCTGGCGACGACGATCGCGGCGGGATGCCGGGATCACCGCCCCCTTCGGGGAGGTGCCGGATGCCGCTGCCGTCCAGACCGTGTCGACCGGCTTCTACGTCGCCACGACCCGGCACGGCGAGGCGCTCGAACGACTCGCCATCCGCGGACTGGGCTTCCGCTCGCGCGTCGACGTCACGGTCACCGACCGCGGCGTGGCGCTGGACCTCGTCGGCCAGCCGCGGATGTTCCTGAGCACCGAGCGCATCGTGTCGGTCGGTCTCGCGAACACCGCCATCGACCGCGTCGTCGAGCCGGGCGGCCTCGTCCGCCTCACGTGGCGCGCGGACGGCGCCGACGGCGCCACCGAGACGGTCGACAGCTACCTCCGCCCGCAGGACGGGTCCGCTCAGGGCCTCGCCGCTGCGATCATCGCCATCCTGCCGCCGTCGACCCCGACCGCGCCGGACCAGACCTCCACACCATCGACGGGAAACGCCGCATGACCTTCTTGCTCGACCCTGCCGTCCTCGTCCTCGAAGACGGCTCACGCCACCCCGGACGCGCCTACGGCGCGCGGGGCACCACCCTCGGCGAAGTCGTCTTCTCGACCGGCATGACCGGATACCAGGAGACCCTCACCGACCCCTCGTACGCAGGACAAATCGTGCTGCAGACCGCTCCCCACATCGGCAACACCGGGATGAACGGCGAAGACCCCGAGTCGCGCCGCATCTGGGTCGCCGGCTACATCGTGCGCGACCCCTCACGCGTCGTGTCGAACTGGCGCGCCGACGAGTCGCTCGACGACGCCCTCGTCCGCGACGGCATCGTCGGCATCGCCGGCGTCGACACGCGCGCCGTCACCCGCGTGCTCCGTTCGTCGGGCTCGATGCGCGGCGGTGTGTTCTCCGGCGAGGCCGCTCGGCTCGACCCCGAGGAACAGCTGCGCATCGTCCGCGAAGCACCCCAGATGGCCGGCCAGAACCTCTCGGCGGAGGTGTCGGTCAGCGACGTCGAGGTCACTCCGGCCGACGAGGGCGTCGAGAGGATCGGGAACCTCGCCGTGCTCGACCTGGGCGTCAAGCGTGCGACCGTGCTCAACCTCGCCGCCCGCGGCTTCGACGTGCACGTGCTGCCGCAGTCGGCGACGATCGACGAGGTCCGCGCGATCGACCCGGTGGCGGTCTTCTACTCGAACGGTCCGGGCGACCCCGCGGCATCCGACGACCACGTCACCCTGCTGCGCAACGTGCTCGACGACGGTCTGCCGTTCTTCGGCATCTGCTTCGGCAACCAGCTGCTCGGCCGTGCCCTCGGCTTCGGCACGTACAAGCTGCCGTTCGGCCACCGCGGCATCAACCAGCCCGTGCTTGACAAGCAGACCGGGCGCGTGGAGATCACGGCGCACAACCACGGGTTCGCCGTCGACGCGCCACTCGACGGCGAAACCCTCAGCCCGAACGGCTACGGCCGCGTCGAGGTGAGCCACATCGGCCTCAACGACAATGTCGTGGAGGGGCTGCGCGCCCTCGACATCCCGGCGTTCAGCGTGCAGTACCACCCCGAGGCCGCCGGCGGCCCGCACGACGCCAACTACCTCTTCGACCGCTTCGCCGACATGGTGCGGTCGCACCGCGCCGCGGCATCCAGCCATGTCCCACTTTCTGCTGCCTCCGCAGGCTCCGGAGAGCACCAATCGGGACATCAAGGGACAGAAGTGGGACACGCACAGCAAGAAGTGGGACACGAAGGAGAGGGCAAGAACTGATGCCCAAGCGCGACGACATCAAGAGCGTCCTCGTCATCGGCTCCGGCCCGATCGTGATCGGTCAGGCCTGCGAGTTCGACTACTCCGGAACCCAGGCGTGCCGCGTGCTGCGCGAGGAGGGCGTGCGCGTCATCCTCGTGAACTCGAACCCGGCGACGATCATGACCGACCCCGACTTCGCGGACGCGACCTACATCGAGCCGATCACGCCCGCCGTGATCGAGACGATCATCCAGAAGGAGAAGCCCGACGCGATCCTGCCGACCCTCGGCGGCCAGACCGCGCTGAATGCCGCCATGGCGCTGCACGAGCAGGGCATCCTCGACAGGTACGGCGTGGAGCTCATCGGCGCCAAGGTCGACGCCATCCGCAAGGGCGAGGACCGTCAGATCTTCAAGCAGCTCGTGCTGGATGCCGGGGCCGACGTCGCCCGCAGCGTCATCTGCCACACGATGGACGACCTGATCTCCGGCGCCGCCGAGCTCGGCTATCCGCTCGTGGTCCGTCCCTCGTTCACAATGGGCGGCCTCGGCTCGGGCTTCGCCTACAACGAGGACGACCTCCGCCGCATCGGCGGCGCGGGCCTGCGCGACTCGCCGACCACCGAGGTGCTCCTGGAGGAGTCGATCCTCGGGTGGAAGGAGTACGAGCTCGAGCTGATGCGCGACATGGCCGACAACACGGTCGTCGTCTGCTCGATCGAGAACGTCGACCCCGTCGGCGTGCACACGGGCGACTCGATCACGGTCGCCCCCGCGCTGACTCTCACCGACCGCGAGTACCAGAAGCTCCGTGACATCGGCATCGACATCATCCGCGCCGTCGGCGTGGACACCGGCGGCTGCAACATCCAGTTCGCCGTCGACCCGGCATCCGGACGCATCATCGTCATCGAGATGAACCCGCGCGTCTCGCGCTCGTCGGCGCTCGCGTCGAAGGCGACGGGATTCCCGATCGCCAAGCTCGCCGCGAAGCTCGCCATCGGCTACCGCCTCGACGAGGTCCCCAACGACATCACCCAGGCGACGCCGGCGAGCTTCGAGCCGACGCTCGACTACGTCGTGGTCAAGGTGCCGCGCTTCAACTTCGAGAAGTTCCCGAACGCCGACGCGACGCTGACGACCACCATGAAGTCGGTGGGCGAGGCGATGGCCATCGGCCGCAACTACACGACGGCGTTGCAGAAGGCGTTGCGCTCGCTGGAGAAGCGCGGATCGAGCTTCCACTGGGGCGAGGAGCCCCGCTCGGTGGAGGAGCTGCTGGAGATCGCGAAGACGCCGACCGACGGCCGCATCGTGACGCTCCAGCAGGCGATGCGCAAGGGCGCGAGCGTCGAGCAGGCGTTCGAGGCCACGAAGATCGACCCGTGGTTCCTGGACCAGATGGCGCTCATCAACGAGGTCGCTGCGTTCGTGCAGGCGGCGCCCGAGCTGGATGCCGCGACGCTGCGTCTCGCGAAGGAGCACGGCTTCAGCGACGCCCAACTCGCGCAGCTGCGCGGCGTCACGGAGGCGGAGATCCGCGGAGTGCGCTATGGCCTCGGCATCCGCCCGGTGTACAAGACGGTCGACACGTGCGCGGGGGAGTTCCCGGCGCTCACGCCGTACCACTACTCGAGCTACGACCACGAGACCGAAGTCACGCCGAGCGAGCGCACCAAGGTCGTCATCATCGGCTCGGGGCCCAACCGCATCGGTCAGGGCGTCGAGTTCGACTACTCCTGCGTGCACGCCTCCTTCGCCCTCTCGGATGCCGGCTACGAGACGATCATGGTCAACTGCAACCCGGAGACGGTGTCGACCGACTACGACACGAGCGACCGGCTCTACTTCGAGCCGCTGACGCTGGAGGACGTGCTCGAAGTGCTGCACGCCGAGGCGAAGTCGGGAACCATCCTGGGCGTCGTCTGTCAGCTCGGCGGCCAGACGCCGCTGGGCCTAGCGAAGGGCATCGAGGAGGCCGGGTACACGATCCTCGGCACCTCGCCCGCCGCGATCGACATCGCCGAGGAGCGCGAGCTGTTCTCGCAGCTGCTCGAC
>NZ_MEEL01000043.1:0-27008 GCF_001724435.1 Microbacterium sp. SCN 69-37 | reverse complement strand
TCGTCGACAACGCGGCACTCGATCACCGCCCGATCCGCGTCGAGATGCTGCCCGACGGCCTCGAGGCCGAGCTCATCGAGGCGGCAGAACGTGGTGAGGCAAGGCGCGGCGAAGGTAGCGTTGAGCACGTCGAGGTCTTCCGGATGGTGAGTGTAGGAACTTCCCTCCTCGGGGGACCTCGACCCCTATCCAGCCACCGCCGCCCGACCCCCGGCTACACCCTCAACTGCGAAGAGCCGCTTGAGGTACCGCCCTTCCCTTCGTGTGGCTGGCCCACCTGCGGCGCGATAAGGGCGACATTTATCGCCGCAGTTCACACGTCCGCGCGCAACGCGGTCCAGCCCAGCGCGAACAGCGGCACGTAGAGGATGGCGATGAGCAGTGCGTGGGTGAGGACGAAGCCGAACGCTTCCAGAGCTTTGCCCCGATGACGCAGATGGTCACGCAGCTTGCGGATCATGGATCCCGGATGCCGGATGTCCCAGCTGTTGAGCCGCAGGTAGCGCCCCAGATAGACGCCGATGGCACCGAGCAGGATCACGGTCGCGGCGAAGCCCCAGCTGGCGGCGGGGATGCGTCCGTCGGGGCGATCGATGAGAACGAGGCCCATCGTCTGCACGACGGCCAGGCTGAGGACCGCATTGGCGATGCCGGAAAGCGTCAGCGCCAGCGTCTGGACGATGTCGTACCACAGGGGTACCGGTGTGGTCTCGGCTCGATGGCTGAAGTTGAGCTCCGTGATCAGGTACACCGAGTTCGGGAAGAACACGAGCCACAGCAGCGTCGCGACGATCAGGTAGGCCCACACGGCAAACGTGCCCGCCCCGGCGATCGCCTCGGTCGCCCGCCCGATCAAGGGGGTCAGCAGAAGCAGGCCCGCGCCGAGCACGACCGCGAGCAGCACAGGAAGAAAGGAGAGTCCGATGTTCAGCAGCATCGGCCGGTACAGCTTCACGCCGTAGACCCGCGCGCGCAGCACGATCAGGACGGCCGCGTACAGGTTGAGCAGCGTGACGGCGATGACGCCGATGAGCAGAGCCGACATCCCGTCAGCCTGTCACAGTCGACACTCAGCGCAGCAGGTCGAGGACGCCGACCGGGTACACGGGCGGCGCATCCGCAGCCCACAGCGCCGCGATCTCGTACCAGCCCACCGTCGTGTGGCTGTCCCGCACGGGCAGCCGTTCACCCACCGGCAGCGCGGCCAGCTGCGGCGAACGTCCCCGGAAGACATGCACGATCTCGTGCCCGCGACCGCTGCCGCTGTCGAAGATGTTCTCGGTGACGGCCGCGAGCACGGCGTCGTCGAACTCCGCCGCAAGCTCCTCGGCGAACTCCCGGACGACGGCGCGCGCCGCGGTCTCGCCGAACTCGATGCCGCCACCCGGAGCACGGAGGAACTCGCCGTGCCGGTCGGTCTCCGGGTACGACTCCAGCAGCACACGTCCGTCCTGGACCACCAGCCCGACGGCGATCGCGCGGATGCGGGCGAGGCTCGCCAGCTCCCCCGCGTACGCGTCGACGGCCCGGCGATACTGCGGCAGCATCGGCGCGAGCGTCTGTAGAGCCGTGCGCACCGCCGCGGTCGGCTTCTCGTCGTCATGCAGCGCGAGGGCGAGGAAGGCGCGGGCGGGGGCGATCAGCGGGTCGTCGTCGCCGACCGTGCGCAGGAGCGCCATCGCGGCGGAGGCGTCGCCCACGTTGCGCAGTGAGCTCGCCAGCTGGATGACCGCCTGCGTGCGGTGCGGGGCGGCCAGGCCCCGATCAAGAGCCTGCCGGTACAGCGGGATCGCGGCTTCTTCCTCGCCGAGCGCGTCATACAGCGACGCCCGCTCGAATGCGGCGCGGGCATCCTCCTGTCCACACGCGTCGAGGAGGCGCCCAAGCTCTGCGTGCGCCGTCGCGGGGTCCGCCGGATCGAAGCGATCCCAGAACAGTGCGAACTCATCGACGGGATCAGCGACCGGCGTCGATCGCAGCGCACGCTCCAGCGCGGAGCGCACTCGCTCCTGTGCACGGCGGAGCACGGGGTCGGCGACGGATGCCCGCGTGAACACGAGCAGCCCACGCGCAGCCTCCCCCGCGTCGCTCAAACCGCCCGCCAGCAGGTGCGCGACGAGCTCGTCGATCCCGATCGTGCGAACGACACCCGTCTCGCCGTCTTCCCAGTGCGGATCTGCGACGCGGCGGCAGCCGGCGGCGACCACGACGTTCTTGCGTCGAGTGGAGTTGGCTCCCGACCACTCGCTCCCGGCGTGGAACAGGGCCGCGGCGCGATGCCCCGTCTCCTCGAGCAGCTCGCGCGCGCCGGCGGTGAGAGCATCCTCGCCTGTGTCGATCAGCCCGCCGGGAAGCTCGCGCACCAGAGCGCGCGGACCGACGCGGTACTGCTCGAACAGGAGGGCGTCACCGGTGTCGGTGAAAGCGATAACGGCGACGGTGTCGCCCTGATCGAGCACGTCCCAGTCGGAGACCGAGCCGTCCGGAAGACGGTACGTGTCGCGGCGTACCCGCGTATACCCGTTGTAGACCTCGGTCTCGGTGAGCAGCTGCCAGGGCTGTGCGCGCTCGTCGTCCATCTCTCGATCCTCGCACCGGCCGGCGGAGCGACAGTCTCCTCGCACGCCGCGGGCGCTCTCAATCCCCGAGAATCTTGCGGATCTTCTCGACGCGTGCCGCGATGTCGCGCTCCAGACCGCGTCCGGTGGGCTCGTAGTAGTGGCGCCCCCGCAGCTCGTCCGGCAGGTACTGCTGGGTAGCGACGCCCACCTCGAGGTCGTGCGGATAGACGTAGCCCTTGCCGTGGCCGAGCCGCTTCGCGCCCGGGTAGTGCGCGTCGCGGAGGTGCGTGGGCACACGGCCGAATCCCCCGGCACGCACGTCGGCGATCGCCGTGTCGATCGCGAGGTAGGCGGCGTTGGACTTGGCCGTCGTCGCGAGATAGGCGGTGGCCTCCGCGAGCGGGATACGGCCCTCGGGCATGCCGATGAAGGCGACGGCGTCGGCGGCGGCGACCGCGATGACCAGCGCCTGCGGGTCGGCGAGGCCGATGTCCTCGGATGCCGAGATCACGAGACGCCGGGCGATGAAGCGCGGGTCCTCCCCCGCCTCGATCATCCGCGCCAGATAGTGCATGGCGGCATCGACGTCGGAGCCTCGGATCGACTTGATGAACGCACTGATGACGTCGTAGTGCTCATCCCCTTGGCGGTCGTAGCGCAGCAGAGCGCGGTCGACGGCGTGGGCGACGTGGGCCGCTGTGACGGCCGGGCGCCCGTCGCCATCGGCATCGTCGTCGACGACCATGGCCGCCGCCGCTTCGAGCGAAGTGAGCGCGCGGCGTGCGTCGCCGGAAGCCAGCTGGACGAGCGCCGTGCGTGCCTCGGCATCCAGGACCACGGCCCCATTCAGCCCGCGAGCATCCGACACCGCGCGATCGAGCAGGAGGCCGAGATCGTCGTCGGTGAGCGGCTTCAGGGTCAGCAGCAGCGACCGCGACAGCAGCGGCGAGATGACCGAGAAGGACGGGTTCTCGGTAGTCGCGGCGATCAGGATCACCCAACCGTTCTCCACGCCCGGCAGAAGAGCGTCCTGCTGGGCTTTGGTGAAGCGGTGGATCTCGTCGAGGAAGAGGATCGTCGAGATGCCGTAGAGGTCGCGCTGGGTCATCGCCTCCTGCATCACCTCGCGCACGTCTTTCACGCCGGCGGTGACCGCCGAGAGCTCCACGAACCGGCGTCCCGACGTACGCGCGATCGCCTGCGCCAGTGTTGTCTTGCCGGTGCCCGGCGGGCCCCACAGGATCACCGAGACGGCTGTCTTCGCGGCGCCTGCCGGGTCGGCGAGGGCGACCAACGGAGATCCGGGGCGCAGCAGATGCCCCTGGCCGGCCACCTCCTCCAGAGAGGTCGGTCGCATCCGGACGGCCAGAGGGGTCTGGCCTTGGAAGAGAGCGGATGCCGATGCCACCGGACCAGGGTATCCGTGACCGCCGACGTCGGGGCCGCCCAGGTTTGTCGACAGCGTGCGCCGCGACGTAGTCTTCCCAGAGTGCTGCCCGGCCCGGATCACGGCGGCCGGGGCGCATCAACACGAAGGAGGTCCGGGTGGCTGCGGCGGGCAAGAAGCAATCGCGCGACGAGAAGGAACGCGCGCGCCTCTATCGGGCACGCCAGGAGTTCCACGCGAGCCTCATCGCACGCCGGCGCCGCGACAACGTCATCGCGGGCGTCGCGGGAGGCCTTCTGCTGCTCGCGGTGGTCGGCGGTCAGGTCGCGTACTACACCGCCGGACCAGGCGCGCCGACGCCCGCTCCGAGCGGCGCCGCCACACCCGCCCCGACGCCGCTGGAGTTGCCCGGCTCCTCCGAGATCCCGGCACCGACACCGTCTTCTACCACCGCGCCCTGACAGTCAGCGGTGGAGCGCGCGTCGCGGGTGAGCGCTCCACGGACGGCGGGCACGCCCGTATAGGCTGTAAGCCGACCGAACCCCCATGCGGCGTGCGCCGCGACGAGGTGCTATCCGTGACTGACGTCTCCCCTTCCCAGCCCGACCACGAGCCTGCCGAACAGGCCGCTGTCGAGGACACCGCCACCGTTGCCGCCGACGAGGCCGCGCCCGTCTCCGACGAGGCCGCAGCCGCGGAGGCTACGCCCGCTTCGGCGCGACCGGCGCCGGCTCCGACTCCCCGGGCGATGCCGGTCCCGCGCCCTCCCGCGCGTCGCGCCGCCGTCGCCCCCCTCCCGGCAGCCGCGCCCGACTCGTTCGGTCGCGTGGATGACGACGGCACCGTCTCGGTGCGCGAGGGCGATGACTGGCGTGTCGTGGGTCAGTACCCCGACGGCACGCCCGCGGAGGCCCTCGCCTATTTCGAGCGGAAGTACGTCGATCTCGCCGGTGAGGTCACTCTGCTCGAGGTTCGTCACCGCAACGGCGGGGCGTCCGCCTCCGATCTCCGTTCGACGCTGGCGACCGTGCGTGAGCGCGTCGTCGGTGCGGCCGCCGTGGGTGACCTCGCGGCCCTGGAGGCGCGACTGGGCGCGCTGGATGCCGCACTCAGCGAGGCGTCGGCCGAAGAGGCGCAGGCGCAGCGCGAGGCGGTCGATGCCGCCATCGCAGAGCGGACGGCGCTCGTCGAGAGGATCGAGGCCCTGGCGGCCCGCGACCCCAAGTCGATCCAGTGGAAGCAGACC
Source organism: Microbacterium sp. SCN 69-37 (assembly GCF_001724435.1). Taxonomy (NCBI): domain Bacteria; kingdom Bacillati; phylum Actinomycetota; class Actinomycetes; order Micrococcales; family Microbacteriaceae; genus Microbacterium; species Microbacterium sp. SCN 69-37. The sequence goes on along the minus strand of NZ_MEEL01000043.1, from coordinate 21,814 downwards.
ACCGCGGATATCGGCGAGCTCTTCGCGCAGTGGCAGGCTCACCAGGCGACGGGTCCGCGCCTGCCCAAGAGCACGGGCCAGCAGCTGTGGAAGCGCTTCCGCGATGCGCGCGCCACGCTCGACAAGCACCGTCGCGAGTTCTACTCGGGCATGGACGAACAGCACCGCGCCGCTCGCGACGCCAAGGCTCGCCTCGTCGAGCGCGCCGAGGCGCTGGCCAGTAAGGGCGAGGACGGCATCGGCGCCTACCGCACGTTGCTGGACGAGTGGAAGAGCGCGGGGCGCGCCGGCAAGAAGGCAGACGACGCGTTGTGGGCACGCTTCAAGGCGGCCGGCGACGCGCTCTACGCCGCCCGCAGCGAGCGTGAGCAGGCGGATGCCGAGGAGTCGCGCGAGAAGATCGAGGCGAAGCGCGCGCTCCTCGCGGAGGCCGCCGCGGTGCCGCAGGAGAAGGACCTGGTGAAGGCGCGGACGCTGCTGACCGGTATCCAGCGTCGCTGGGACGAGATCGGCCGCATCTTCCCGCGCGAGGCCGAACGGGGTCTCGACGACGAGCTGCGCAAGATCGAGCACGGCGTCAAGGCTCGCGAGGATGCCGACTGGAAGAGCAACAACCCGGAGACCAAGGCGCGTCAGAACGACATGACGCAGCAGTTGCGCGACGCCATCGCCGCTCTCGAGGCCGATCTCGAGAAGGCCAAGGCGTCGAAGAATGCGGGAGCCATCGCGAAGGCCACCGAGGCGCTCGAGGCACGCAAGGGCTGGCTGAAGGCCCTCGGCGGCTGAGGACACGTCCTCCCCGGCCGGGCCCCGTCCGAATCTGTCCACAGATCGCCGTCTCCCCGTCCGCGCACCGCGCGCGACGGGGAGACTGCCCTCATGGGCTGGCCCTTCCTCTACTTCGCCGGAGATCGGCTGTCGACCGCTGAGCTGAGCGCGGCTCGACTGGACGGCGACCTCGTCGAGGTCGGCGAGGCCTACATGCCGACGGATGCCGTGGAGACACGGGAACTGCGCGCGGGATCCCTGCGTCCGCTGATGTCGGCAGCGCTCGCGCTGACGCGGCGATCGGCGGCCTGGGTGCACGGTGCGCTGGCGGAGCCGCCGGTGCGCCATGACGTCCAGCGGTTCTCAGCGCGGCGGATCCACTCCGTGGTCGACAACCGACTGGTCTATCGCGACGTTACGCTGCGCGGCGAGGACGTGATGGCGATCTCGGGTGTCGCCGTGACCACACCGGCCCGGACGCTCGCTGATCTCGTGCGGGATCAGTGCGGCGGCGTCGACACGGCGGCGGAGATCGCCGCTGTTCTCCGCTGGTCTCCGGGTCTTGCCTCGACGGCCGCGCAGGTCCTGGCCGACGGCCCACCGCTGCACCACAAGCGCGCGGCCATCGCCGTGCTGCGCACGTGCGCTCAGGAAGAGGTCACCCGGTAGACGTCGTACACGGCGTCGATACGGCGGACGGCGTTGAGCACCCGGTCCAGATGCACGATGTCGCCCATCTCGAACACGTAGCGGCTGAGCGCGAGGCGGTCGTTGGTCGTCTGCACCGAGGCCGAGAGGATGTTCACGTGGTGCTCGCTCAGCACGCGGGTGATGTCGCTGAGCAGTCCCGAGCGATCCAGCGCCTCGACCTGGATGTGGACCAGGAACACACTCTTGGTCGTCGGCGCCCATGCCACGTCGATCATGCGATCGGGATCGTCCTGAAGGGATCGCACGTTCGTGCAGTCCGCCCGGTGCACGGATACTCCGCTGCCACGCGTGACGAAGCCGACGATGTCGTCGCCCGGTACCGGCGTGCAGCACTTGGCGAGCTTGACGAGGATGTCCGGCGCGCCGCGCACCAGGACACCCGAGTCGCCGCCGCGGGGTGCTTTCGAGCGGCCGATGTGCGGAATCTCGATCGGGCCGGTGGAGGTGTCCTCCTCCGAACTGACGAGCGCCGTGACCTTCTCGATCACCGACTGCGTCGACACGTGGCCCTCGCCGACGGCGGCGTACAGGGCGGTGACGTCCTCATAGCGCAGTTGGTGGGCGACCTCGGTGAACGAGTCCTGGTTCATCAGGCGCTGCAGCGGCAGGTTCTGGCGGCGCATGGCCCGCGCGATGGCGTCCTTGCCCTGCTCCACCGCCTCTTCGCGGCGCTCCTTGGTGAACCATCCGCGGATCTTGTTGCGCGCCCGCGTGCTCTTGACGAAGCTCAGCCAGTCCTGGCTCGGGCCGGCATCCGGGTTCTTGGAGGTGAAGACCTCGACGACGTCGCCGGAGTGCAGCTCGGACTCCAGCGGAACGAGTCGGCCGTTGACCTTCGCGCCCATGGTGCGGTGACCGACCTCGGTGTGTACCGCATACGCGAAGTCCACGGGCGTGCCGCCGGCGGGAAGCCCGATGACCCGGCCCTTCGGCGTGAAGACGTACACCTCTTTCGCGCCGATCTCGAAGCGCAGCGAGTCGAGGAACTCCCCCGGATCGGCCGTCTCGGCCTGCCAGTCGGAGATGTGCGCGATCCAGGCCATATCGGTGTCGACGGCCTTCGTATCGGACTTTCCGCCCGCCATCCGCTCCTTGTACTTCCAGTGCGCGGCGACACCGTACTCCGCCTGCTGGTGCATCTCGTTGGTGCGGATCTGGATCTCGACGGTGCGACCGCCGGGGCCGATCACCGTCGTGTGCAGCGACTGGTAGAGGTTGAACTTGGGTGTGGCGATGTAGTCCTTGAAGCGACCCGGAATCGGGGTCCAGCGCGCATGGATCGAGCCCAGCACGGCGTAGCAGTCGCGCACGGTCCCGACCAGCACCCGGATGCCGATGAGGTCGTAGATGTCGTCGAACTCGCGGCCGCGCACGACCATCTTCTGGTACACGGAGTAGAGCTGCTTCGGGCGCCCCATGACGCGGCCGCGGATGCGGAGGTCGCGGAGGTCCGCCTCGACGGCGTCGATCACGTTGTGGACGTACTCTTCACGCTGTGGCGTGCGCTGCTTCACGAGGCTGTCGATCTCGGCGTACAGCTTCGGGTGCAGCACCGCGAAAGACAGGTCCTCCAGCTCGTTCTTGACGGCCTGGATGCCGAGTCGGTGGGCCAGCGGCGCGTAGATCTCGAGCGTCTCGGTCGCCTTCTTCGCGGCCTTCTCCGGAGGCACGAACCCCCAGGTTCGCGCGTTGTGCAGGCGATCGGCCAGCTTGATGATCAGCACCCGGATGTCCTTGGACATCGCAACGATCATCTTGCGGACGGTCTCCGCCTGCGCGGCATCCCCGTACTTGACTTTGTCGAGCTTGGTCACGCCGTCGACGAGCATGGCGACCTCGTCGCCGAACTCCGCCGTCAGCTCGTCGAGACGGTAGTCGGTGTCTTCGACGGTGTCATGCAGGAGGGCGGCGGCGATCGCGCGCGGGCCGAGACCGAGATCGGCGAGGATCTGTGCGACAGCGAGCGGGTGCGTGATGTAGGGCTCGCCGCTCTGCCGCTTCTGGCTGGCGTGCGCCCGCGCCGCCACCTGATAGGCGCGCTCGATGATCGCGACGTCGCCCTTGGGGTGGTGCGTGCGCACCGTGCGGATCAGCTGCTCGACGCCGTTGCGCGAGGGCGCGCGGGAGAAGATCCTCGGGACGAGGCGACGCAGAGAGCTGGGCGGGGGCGCGACGTTTCCGGCACTGGCAGACGTGGGAACCGTCTCGGCCATCCGCTCACCTCCGCCTTGACTGATCCGTTTATCCTACGCCCGGGCGGACCGTGTCCTGCTCACGCGTCGACGCGGGCGCGCTCGCGAGCAGCGAGAACGCGCGCGTCGCGCGACCTGAGGTCCGACTCGTTCTCGCGCAACAGCGAATACAGCGGGGCAGCGACGAACAGCGTCGAGTATGCGGCGACGATCGTTCCGACGAAGATCGACAAGGAGATGTCGGTCAGCGTCTGCGCGCCGAGCCACAGCGCTCCGATGAACAGGATCGCACCCGTCGGCAGTGCGGCGACCACCGTCGTGTTGATCGATCGGATCAGCGTCTGGTTGACGGCGAGGTTGACGGACTCGCCGAAGGTGCGTCCTGACTTCTCACCGTCATCGCGTGTGTTCTCACGGATCTTGTCGAAGACGACCGTCGTGTCGTACAGCGAGTACGACAGGATCGTGAGGAAGCCGATGACGGCCGCCGGCGAGATTTCGAACCCGAAGAGGGCGTAGACACCCACGGTGATGACGAGCACATCGACCAGGCCGATGATCGCGGCGACCGACATCTTCCAGGTGCGGAAGTAGATCGCGAGGATCACGAAGGTGAGGGCGAGGAAGATCGCGAGACCCCACAGCGACTGACGCGTGACGTCCTGACCCCAGCTCGGGCCGATGAAGGACGAGCTGACGTCGGACTCCTGCACCCCGAACTTCTGTGCCAGGGCCGTGGTGACGGCCTGCGTGTCGGTGTTGGTCATCTGGTCGGTCTGGATGCGCAGCGCGTCCGATCCGATGGTCGTGACCTTCGTCGTCGCTCCGGGAACCACAGACTGCACCGCTGCGGTCGCGGCGGTCTGATCGGGGTTCGCGACCTGGTTGACGGTGAACTGCGATCCGCCGGTGAACTCGATCGAGAACTGGATGGGACGAATCAGCGGTACGAGCGCTGCGGCGATGACGAGGGCTGCGGCGATGATGAACCACAGGCGGCGACGTCCGACGAAGGGGAAAGAGGTCTTGCCGGTGTAGAGGTCGTTGCCGAACTCGTTCATGGAGCGCATCAGTCGTCTCCCTCCGTCGTCGAAGTCGGTTTGCCGGCGTTCTTCGCCGCGAGCTCGGCCTGCTTGCGCTCGGCGATGGTCTGACGGCGTTCCGCCTCACCGCGCGAGCGGCCCGCGCGTCGCGCAGCCGAGCCCTTCGCGCCGTCCAGCACCGGAGCCCGGAACTGCGCGCGCCCGCGATAGACGGCGCCGAGGGCATCGGGATCGAGCCCCGACAGCGGGTGGCCCCCGCCGAAGAAGCGCGTTCGAGCCAGCAGCTGCAGGACCGGGTGGGTGAACAGGATGAAGATCAGGATGTCGATCAACGTCGTCAGGCCCAGCGTGAACGCGAAGCCCTTGACGGTGGCGTCGGCGAGGATGTACAGCACCACGGCGGCGAGGATGTTGATCGACTTCGAGATGTAGATGGTGCGCTTCGCGCGACCCCAGCCGTCCTCGACCGCGCCGGTGATCGACTTGCCGTCACGCAGCTCGTCGCGGATGCGTTCGAAGTACACGATGAACGAATCCGCGGTGAACCCGATCGTGACGATCAGACCCGCGACGCCGGCCAGCGACAGGCGGAATCCCATGCGCCAGGCCAGGATGCAGAGGGTGATGTAGGTGAGCACCCCCATCACGCCGAGGGAGGCGATGATGACGAAGCCGAGCGCGCGATACACGACGAGCGAGTACAGGGCAACGAGCGCGAGACCGATGAGGCCCGCGATGAGGCCGATCTGCAGCTGCTGCGAGCCCAGAGTGGCCGAGATGGCATTGTCGCTCACGATGCCGAAGCTGAGCGGCAGCGCGCCGTACTTCAGCTGGTCGGCGAGCGTCTTGGCGCTCTCCTGGTTGAAGGAGCCGCTGATCTGCGGCTTGCCGTCGAGGATCACGCCGTTCATGGACGGTGCGGAGATGACCGCTCCGTCCAGAACGAAGGCGAACTGGTTCTGCGGGCTCTTGCCCGCCTGGGTGAACGCGTACAGGCGCTGGCTGACCTCACCGAAGGTCTTGGTGCCCTGATCGTCGAAGACGATGTTGACGACCCACTGTCCGTTCTGGGTGTTCATGCCGCTCGTGGCGTCGCTGATGGACGAGCCGTCGAGTTCGACGGGACCGAGAAGATACTTCGCCGTGCCGGTCGGGTCGCACGCGATCAGCGGCTGGTCTGCCGGGCTGTTTGCCGGGTCATTGTCCTTGTTCGCGCAGTCGTAGGCGAGGAACTTCGCCTGGAGTGCGGGGGTGATCCAGCTGAGGTCGCTGCCGTTGGTGGGCGATGCCGTGGGTGTGGAGGGCAGCGACGGGTCGGGCGTCGGGTACGGCGTGGAGTTGCCGTCCTGTCCGACGAACGACGTGCTCGCGGCGGTCGTGGCCAGCACTGCCCGCAGCTGCATCTGTGCGGAGGACTCGATGCGCTTGCGCGTCTCCTCGTCGGCCTGTCCCGGGATCTGCACGACGATCTGGTTGCCGGCCTGGGTGGTGATGTCGGCCTCGCCCACGCCGGACGCGTCGACGCGCTGGCGGATGATGGCTGCGGCCTGGTTCATCTGGTCGGTCGTCGGCGCGGCACCGTTGGGAGTCTTCGCCTCGAGGATGATCTGCGTGCCGCCCTGCAGATCGAGCGCGAGCTCAGGCGCCCACGAGCTCTTGCCGAAGACGTAGACGCCGAGGGCGTTCACTCCGAACAGCAGTGCCGTGATGACGAGAAGTCCGGTCAGTGCGCGCCAGGCACGGCGCACCGGGGTGGGTGTGGCCACGGAGGGTCAGCTTTCTTCGGGAACGTGCGGCGAGATCAGGCGTGCGGCTTCGCGTCGCCGGAATCGGCCGGCTTGTCGGCGACCTTCTCGGCGGCTTCTGCGGCACGGTCGTCGCTCACCGACGAGATGACGCCGTTGGCGACATCGCCCTCGTACTCGGCCTGGTCGGCCTCGGCTTCGATGAACTCGTCCTCGGTGACGTCCTCGTCGTCCACGACGCGCAGGATCGCCTGGCTGTGGACCTCGACCGCGACGCCGGGCGCGAGCTCGACGGTTGCCGCCTTGGACAGGTCCTCGCCGTCGTACGAGACGAGCACGCCGTACAGGCCCCCCTGCAGCAGCACCTTGACGCCGGGGAGCATCGCCCGTGCCTTGGCCTCCTGCTCCGCCTTCATCTTGGCGGTGCGCTTGCGAGAGCTCCAGAACATGAAGCCGAGCAGCGCCACCATCGCGACGAGCAGAATCCAATCCATGCGGATACACCTTTCGGGAGCGCGCCGGATCGACGCTGAAGAGGGCGGCAGGAAGCCTTCAGTGATTATAGGTCATCGAATCTGAGCGCCCCGTCCGGACGAGGCACGCGCAGATGCGCGTAGGCCTCCGGCGTGGCAACCCGTCCCCGCGGCGTGCGCCCGAGGAATCCGATCCGCACCAGGTACGGCTCGACGACCGATTCGATCGTCTCCGCCTCCTCGCCGACGGTCACCGCGAGCGTGCTGAGGCCGACCGGTCCCCCGCGGAACCGACGGACCACGGCATCCAGCACCGCACGGTCGAGGCGATCGAGACCGATCGCGTCGACGTCATAGAGCTCCAAGGCGGCCGCGACGTGCGCATCGGTCGCCGACGACGCGCTCTTTCCGTGCACGATGACGTAGTCGCGTACCCGCCGCAGGAGACGGTTGGCGATGCGGGGTGTGCCGCGAGAACGTCGGGCGATCTCGGCGCGGGCGGTGCGGGGCAGATCGACGCCGAGGACCGCTGCCGAACGGGAGATGACCTGTTCGAGCTCGCCGGGTTCGTAATACTCCAGGTGCGCGGTGAACCCGAACCGGTCGCGGAGCGGGTTGGGCAGCAGGCCCGACCGGGTGGTCGCACCGACGAGGGTGAACGGCGCCAGGTCGAGCGGGATGCTGGTCGCCCCCGCTCCCTTGCCGACCATGATGTCGATGCGGAAGTCCTCCATCGCCAGATAGAGCATCTCTTCGGCGGAGCGCGCCATCCGGTGGATCTCGTCGATGAAGAGCACCTCGCCGGGCACCAGGCTCGACAGCAGCGCGGCGAGATCGCCGGCGTGCTGGATGGCCGGTCCGCTGGACAGACGCAGAGGCCGCTGGCTCTCGTGCGCCACGATCATGGCGAGCGTGGTCTTTCCGAGCCCCGGCGGACCGGACAGCAGGATGTGGTCCGGCGGTCGCTGTTGGATGCGCGCCGCATCGAGCAGCAGCTGGAGCTGTCCGCGCACCTTCTGCTGGCCGACGAACTCGGCGAGGGATGCCGGTCGCAGCGCACCCTCGACGGCGAGCTCGGTCTCGTCTTCCGCCACGGCGGGATCCTGGGAATCAGACACCGGCGCGCTCCTGACGGGCGGGACCCAGCTGGGCGAGGGCGAGCTTGAGCAGCACCGGCACTGACCGCCTGTCGGCATCGGTCGCGGCATCCAGCACCAGCGTCACCGCCTCGACGCTCGTGCGCTCGTTCCACCCGAGGGCTGTGAGTGCTGCGACGACCTGGCCGGCGATATCGCCGGCGGCGGAGCCGGCAGTCGGCCGGCTTGTTGCGGAGGTCACGTGAAGTTTGCCGGCGAGCTGCACCACGATGAGCTTGGCCGTCTTGGGCCCGATCCCGGAAACGCGCCGGAACGGGGCGTCATCCTCGTCGGCGACGGCGTGCGCGATCTGATCGACGCTCAGCGACGACAGCACGCCGAGGGCGGACTTGGGACCGACCCCCGACACGCTGAGCAGGTGATGGAACACGGTGAGCTCGTCGCGCTCGGCGAAGCCGAACAGCGACAGTGCGTCCTCCCGCACGATGAGCGCGGTGTGCAGTGTCGTCTCGTCGCCCACGTGGAGCGAGCGGGCCACGGAGGCGGGCACTGCCACGCTGAAGCCCACGCCACCGACCTCGACGATCGCCGACTCGGCGTCCAGATGCAGCACATGGCCGCGCAGCGAGGAGATCATGGCACCAGCCTAGACAATCGTTCGCAGTTTTGTTCGATCGACACGCGTGCGGGGTGCGCAGTTGTCAGCGTCGCGTCGCTCTCTTCTCGGCATCCGCCCACGCCCGTTGCGCCGGCGTGAGCGCCCCGGTGGCGGCGCTGCCCGACGGGGCACCTCTCCGCCACCCGTGGCACAGGGCGATGGCGAGGGCGTCCGCGGCGTCGGCAGGCTGCGGCAGGGCGTTCAGGCGCAAAACCCGGGCGACCATCGTCTGCACCTGGAGCTTGTCGGCGGAGCCGTAGCCGGTGATCGCCGCCTTGACCTCGGAGGGAGTGTGCGTGGCGGCGGGCAGGCCGTGTTCGGCGGCGAGGAGCAGTGCGATGCCGCTGGCCTGCGCGGTGCCCATCACCGTGCTGCGGTTCTGCTGGGCGAACACCCGCTCGACGGCGACCACGTCCGGGCGGTGTGTCGCGAACACTTCACGCAGGCCCCGGGCGATGAGGGCGAGGCGTTCCGCGACGGGAAGATCGGCGCCGGAGCGGACCACGCCCACGTGGACGAGTGTCGCTGACCGGTCGGCGCGCACGTCGACGACACCGACACCGCACCGGGTCAGGCCGGGGTCGATGCCGAGGATGCGCACAGCGGATGCCACTCCCCCACGCTAAGCGCTCGACGCGGATGGGGGCGTTTCGACTCGCGGCTGCGCCCCTCGCTCAACGACCGGTGCCCCCGGTCGTTGAGCGAGCGGAGCGAGTCGAAACGCGTGCGCCCCCGGTCGTTGAGCGAGCGGAGCGAGTCGAAACGCGGCTTACTCGTCGTTCTCGAGCTCGGCCTGAACCTCGGCGGTGAGGTCGAAGTTGCTGAAGACGTTCTGCACGTCGTCGCTGTCTTCGAGCGCGTCGATCAGGCGGAAGATCTTGCGTGCCGTCTCGGCGTCGATCTCGACCTTGAGGTTCGGCACGAACTCGACGTCGGCGGATTCGTACTCGATGCCCGCATCGGTCAGTGCCGAGCGGACCGCAACGAGATCGGATGCCTCGGTGGTGACCTCGAAGCCCTGCGCGTGCGGCTCGATCTCCTCGGCGCCGGCCTCGAGGGCGGCCAGCATGACGTCCTCTTCGCTGGTGTTCTCTTCGGACACGACGATGACGCCCTTGCGGGAGAAGTTGTAGGCGACCGAGCCGGGGTCGGCGAGCGTTCCGCCGTTGCGGCTGAGGGCGGTGCGCACCTCGGCGGCGGCGCGGTTCTTGTTATCGGTCAGACACTCGATCATGAGGGCCACGCCGTTCGGTCCGTAGCCCTCGTACATGATCGACGAGTACTCGACCGACTCGCCGCCGATGCCGGCGCCGCGCTTGATGGCGCGGTCGATGTTGTCCTTGGGCACCGAGGTCTTCTTGGCCTTGAGGACCGCGTCGAACAGGGTCGGGTTCCCCTGCAGGTCCGGGCCGCCGAGCTTCGCGGCGACTTCGATGTTCTTGATGAGCTTCGCCCACGACTTCGCGCGGCGGGAGTCGATGACCGCCTTCTTGTGCTTGGTCGTGGCCCATTTGGAGTGTCCGGACATGGTCTCCAGTTTACTCAGGCGACACCGTTGCTTTTCAGCCGAGGATCTTGACGAGTGTGCGCAGATTGCGCGTGGTCGTCGTCGGCTTGTACGCCGCGCGCCCGAGGAGCTTTCCGAACGGGGTGTCGATCGTCCGGCCGACCTCGGGGCTCCAGTACACCACCCCGATTCCGGGGTGCGTGGGGTCCTCCGCCGGGTCGAGGGATGCCGCGGCATCCACCAGCGCATCGCGCACGGCCACGTCGGTGCAGAAGACGACGTACGGTTGCCGGCTCGGCTCTGCCGCATCGAAGGGGTAGGCGGTGACGGCCGCGGCGAGCTCGTCGAGCGTCACGAGGACGATCCACGCGTCGTAGTCGAAGCGGTGACGCAGGGCCGCCTCGATGCGAGTCTTCAGCTCAGCGCGCCGGGCGACGTCGACATCGACCGTGAAACGGGCGTTGCCGCTGGCGAGCACCGTCTTCACCTCTTCGAATCCGAGCCCGCGCAGCAACGCCGCCAGCTCCGCGCTGCGGATCGTGATGCCGTTGACGTTCACGCCGCGAAGCAACGCCACCCAGGTCGTCATGCAGCCACGTTAGCCCGCCGCGCCGACACCGCGCGCGAGTCGAGGATCAGTGCGGCGGGCGCAGATCGCTGCGTGCGGTCGTTCCGCGGCAGCCGAGCTCGCCTGGCTGCAGGTACACGCGCGGCGCATACACCCGCTCGGTGCCGTCCACGCGGCGCACGAGCACGCACCTGCGCTCGGTGCCCATCGAGGCGCCGATCGCGCCGTCGGCGGTCCGCACGACCTCGAGGGGGGCGAGCTGCTCGTAGGGGCCGGTGGGCGCAGTGAGTCGGGCCAGGATCGCGCTCTCCAGCTCGCTCGTCGAGACCGTCGCGGAGGCGTCGGCGACCACGGCGAGGATCGCGTCGGCTGCCCCCTCGGGACCACGAAGACCGGAGAGGTGTCGGGCGGCGGCGTCACCGACCTCGCCCCGTCCGGGCAGTCGATCGCTCGGACCGTGCGGGGATCGCTCCACGGCCGATCGTTCGCGACCGGGCCGTATCTCGTGAAGTCGACGGCGTAGCACGACGTGCTCGACACGGTCTCGGCGGACCACATGCCGGTGCGGCGCGCGGTCATCTCAACGCGGAAGGACAGCGTGCCCAGCGGGTCGATCGGGTTCTGCGCGGTCTGCGGGGTGATGCCGATGAGCGTGATCGCGCTCCGGTCACCCGTGGCTTGCGCAGCCAGCCGCGCCCATCCGTCGATGTCGGGCGCCTGCCGATGCGAGATCTCGCCGATGAGGTCCGCGACCGCGTCGCGTGCGGCCGCGTCCGCCGCGTTCTCGTGGGCCGCGAACCGCGTGAGGACGATGACCGCGATCGCACCGGCCGCGGCGCTGCCGATCATCCGCGATGCACGTCGTGTCATGGCGCGATCCTCCGCATCCGCAGATGCGGGTCGCGGCATCCGCTCAGCTCGCGCGTGCGGCGACGAGATCGAGGAACAGCTCGTGGAACCGCGTCTCCCCCGACACCTCGGGGTGGAACGCGGTGCCGAACAGCGCTCCCTGCCGGACGGCGACGATCGCTCCGTCTGGAAGGGAGGCCAGCACTTCGACGGCCGGTCCGGTCTCCACCACCCGCGGCGCGCGGATGAAGGTGGCGGACACCGGCTCATCGAAACCCGCGACCGTGAGCTCCGTCTCGAAGGAGTCGATCTGCGAGCCGAAGGCGTTGCGCTGCACGGTGATGTCGATCCCTCCGAAGGTTTCCTGTCCGCGGATGCCGTCGGCGATGCGGTCCGCCAGGAGGATGAGCCCGGCGCACGTGCCGTACGCCGGCATCCCGCCTGCGAGGGCCTCACGGATCGGCTGCTGCATACCGAACGTCCGCGCCAGCTTGTCGATCACGCTGGACTCGCCGCCCGGGATCACGAGCCCCGAGACGGTTGCGAGCTCCTCGGGGCGGCGCACCGCGACGACCTCCGCGCCCAGCGTCTCCAGGGCCCGGACGTGTTCGCGGACATCCCCCTGGAGGGCGAGGACGCCGACCCGAGGCATCCCCGTCGTCACCATCCGCGCTCGGCGAGCCGGTGCGGGGCCGGCAGGTCGGCGACGTTGATGCCGACCATGGCCTCGCCGAGGCCGCGCGAGACATCCGCGATGACCTTCGGGTCGTCGAAGAACGTGGTCGCCTTCACGATCGCGGCGGCACGGGCGGCCGGGTCGCCGCTCTTGAAGATCCCTGAGCCGACGAAGACGCCGTCGGCGCCGAGCTGCATCATCATCGCGGCATCGGCGGGTGTGGCGACCCCGCCGGCGACGAACAGCACGACCGGGAGCGTGCCGGTCTCGGCGATCTCGGCGACGAGCTCGTACGGTGCCTGCAGCTCCTTGGCCGCGACGTACAGCTCGTCGCGGGACAGCGCCCCGAGCGCGGCGATCTCGCCGCGGATCTTGCGGATGTGCTTCATGGCCTCCGACACGTCGCCGGTGCCCGCCTCCCCCTTGGAGCGGATCATCGCCGCCCCCTCGGTGATACGTCGCAGCGCCTCGCCGAGGTTGGTGGCGCCGCAGACGAACGGAACGGTGAAGTTCCACTTGTCGATGTGGTTCACGTAGTCGGCCGGTGAGAGCACCTCGGACTCGTCGATGTAGTCCACGCCGAGCTCCTGGAGCACCTGAGCCTCGACGAAGTGGCCGATGCGCGCCTTCGCCATGACGGGGATCGATACGGCCTCGATGATGCCGTCGATCATGTCGGGATCGCTCATCCGTGACACGCCGCCCTGGGCGCGGATGTCGGCGGGCACGCGCTCGAGGGCCATGACGGCGACGGCGCCGGCGTCCTCGGCGATCTTCGCCTGATCGGGGGTGACGACGTCCATGATGACGCCGCCCTTGAGCATTTCGGCGAGTCCGCGCTTGACGCGGGACGAGCCGGTGACGGGAGTGGACACGGGTTTCTCCTTCGGGTGTGGACGTCGCTCGGGGCGGCGGAGCGGGATGCCGTAGCTATTGGCCTAGGCCAAAACGTAGCATGTCCTGTCACATACACTGATCACCGTGAACGCCGTCCCCGATGCCTCCTCCGTGCTGCGCATCGCCGGGGCCACCGCGACCGATATCGCCGACAGCGTGCGACAGAGGATCGAGCGCGGCGAGCTGGCGCCCGGCTCGGCACTGCCTCCGGTGCGAACCCTCGCCGACGAGCTGGGGGTCAATCGCAACACCGTCGTGTCCGCGTATCGTCTGCTGACGCAGGCCGGGCTCGTCGAGGCCCGCGGCCGCGCCGGCACGCGCGTCGCCGAACGCACCCCCGTGGCGCAAGAAGGCTTCGCACGCGGCACGGTGCTGCGCGACCTCGCGGCGGGCAACCCCGACCCGGCACTCATCCCCGATCTGCATCCAGCCCTCAGTCGCATCGCGGGTCGGCCGGTGCTGTACGGCGAACCCGTCATCGACCGCGACCTGGCAGCGTGGTCCGAAGAGTGGATGCGGGCCGCCGTCGGAGACGACCGCGCGCTGCGTCTCACGATCACGGGCGGCGCCTCCGACGCGATCGAACGTCTGCTCGCCCAGACGCTGACGCGCGACGATGCCGTGGCTCTCGAGGACCCGTGCTTCCTCGCGAGCCTGAACACGGTTCGCCTCGGCGGTTACCGCCCCATCGCCGTCCCCGTCGACGATGAGGGCATGACCGTCGCCGGGCTCCAGGCCGCGTTGGATGCCGGGGTGCGCGCCGTGCTGCTCACTCCTCGCGCTCAGAACCCCACGGGGGCGAGCCTCAGTGCCGAGCGCGCTGCGGCGCTGCGCACACTGCTGGCCGACCACCCGTATGTCCTCGTCATCGAAGACGACCATTTCTCGATGCTGTCGGCGCAGCCCTTTCACTCGGTGATCTCCGCGTCGCATCGGCGCTGGGCACTCATCCGCTCCGTCTCGAAGTTCCTGGGGCCCGACATGTGCCTCGCCGTGGTCGCCTCAGATCCCGACACGGCCGAGCGGCTCGCTGAGCGCCTCAACCCGGGCGCGACGTGGGTCAGCCACCTCCTCCAGCGCGTGGCGCTCGAACAACTCACCGATCCGGACGCGGTCGCGGCGGTGGCCGCAGCATCCGCCCACTACGCCGCGCGCAACTGCGCGGCCGCCGCGGCGTTCACCGCGGCGGGCGTCCCGGTTGTCGCGGGCGACGGTCTGAGCCTCTGGGTGCCGTTGCCGGTGCCGGCGCGCGCGGCATCCGAGCAGCTCATGCGTCGCGGATGGCTCGTGCGTCCGGGCGACGAGTTCGTGCTCCAAGGCGCGCGCGCCGCCCGCCATCTGCGCATCACCGTCCACGACCTCTCGGACGCCGATCTCGCACGTCTGGCCGCCGACCTGGCCGCGGCGATCCCCGCCGCAGCCGCGACCTCGAAAGCAGGATGATCGCCCGATGAAGATCCTCTCCATCCAGTCCGCCGTCGCGTACGGACACGTCGGCAACTCGGCCGCCGTGTTCCCGCTGCAGCGCATCGGCGTCGAGGTGCTCCCGGTGTACACCGTAAACTTCTCCAACCACACCGGCTACGGCGCCTGGCGCGGTCCGCTCATCTCCCCCGACGACGTCCGCGACGTCATCACGGGCATCGAGGAGCGGGGCGTGTTCGGGGAGATCGACGTCGTGCTCAGCGGCTATCAGGGCGGTGAGGGCATCGCGGACGTCATCCTCGACGCGGTGGCGCGCGTGAAAGCGGCCAATCCTGCGGCGGTGTACTCCTGCGATCCCGTGATGGGCAACGCCAAGAGCGGGTGCTTCGTCGCTCCGGCGATCCCCGTGCTGCTCCGCGATCGCGTCGTGCCGGCGGCCGACATCATCACGCCCAACCAGTTCGAGCTCGGCTTCCTCACGGAAACCGAGCCGACGGACCTCACCTCGACGCTCGCGTCGGCGGATGCCGCGCGCGCGATGGGCCCGCGCACCGTGCTCGTCACGTCGGTCGAGCGTCCGGATGCCCCCGAAGGCACGATCGAGATGCTTGCCGTGACCGATGACGGCGCGTGGATCGTGCAGACGCCGCGCATCCCCATGAAGGCGAACGGGTCGGGTGACGTCACGGCGGCGTTGTTCACGGCCCACTATCGTGCGAGCGGCGACGCCGCCGATGCGCTGGCGAAGACCGTGTCGAGTGTGTATGACCTGCTGCAGACGACGTTCGATTCCGGGCAGCGCGAGCTGCAGCTTGTCGAGGCGCAGGAGTTCTACGCCCACCCGCGGCTGCAGTTCCCCGTCACGCGGGTGCGCTGAGGTTCGGCGTTTCGACGCGGCGCTGCGCGCCTCGCTCAACGACCGGTGGGTGTCTGCACCCCGGTCGTTGAGCGAGCGCAGCGAGTCGAAACGCCGCGCCCGGTCAGAACAGCTCGTACGGCCAGCGCACACCGAGCTCGGGCGAGATCGCGTCGAGCGCGGCACGGATGCGGTCGTGGTCACGAGCGGCCGCCTCGTCGATCTGCTCGAGCGCGTGCAGCACGTGCCCCACCATCAGCCACGCCGTGATCGAGAGGTGCATCGGCGTGAAGCGCGACACGGCACGCTCGCCGTCGGTGTGATCGAAGAACCACACGTCGCTGTGCGGCCCGAGCCACCACTCATCGCCCTGCCCGTTGTCGCCGATGAGCACCCACCCTCGGGCCACCTCGAGATCCACCCAGTACAGCGGGTCCTGACGCTCGCTCGTCTCTGCCGCGGCTCGGCGGGCGTCGAAGGCGGTGATGTCGCCGCACAACTCGGCAGTGGATGCCGGGAGCGCGCTCAATCTGCTGGCGTCGACCGCGAACGGCTCCGCGCCGTCGTCGGGACCGCCCGCCCTCACGCCGGCCAGGCCGCCGCGACGGCCTCGCGAACCTCGCCGAGAAGCTGAGGCAGCGCCTTGGTGCGGGCGATGATCGGGAAGAAGTTCGCATCCGAGCTCCACCGCGGAACGATGTGCTGGTGCAGGTGCTCGTCGACCCCCGCCCCCGCGACCGCACCCTGGTTCATCCCGATGTTGAAGCCGTCGCACCGCGAGACCGAGCGCAGCACCCGCATGCCGACCTGGGTCAGCTCGCCGATCTCGGCGACCTCTTCCGGGGTCGCCTGGTCGTACGTCGCGATGTGGCGGTACGGGCACACCAGCATGTGACCCGAGTTGTACGGGAACAGGTTGAGCAGGACGTACGAGGTGATGCCGCGGTGGACGATGAGGCCGTCGGCATCCGACTTCTGCGGCGCGGCGCAGAACGGGCAGCCCGAGCCGCGCAGGGCGTCGGCACCCGTGTTGATGTACGCCATGCGATGCGGCGTCCAGAGCCGCTGGAAGCCGTCGGGGACGCCGGCGAAAGCGCTCGCCTCCTCGAGGCGGGCATCACCGTCGGCGTCCCCCGCGCTCACGCCAGGTCCTCCGCAGTGTTGACGAGCAGCTTGCCCGAGATCGCGGCGACGATCTTATCGATCGCCTCATCCACCGGAATGCCGTTGGTCTGCGACCCGTCGCGGAAACGGAACGAGACGGTGCCACCGGAGCGGTCCTGCTCCCCCGCGATGAGCTGCAGCGGCACCTTCTGCGTGGTGTGGGTGCGGATCTTCTTCGGCATCCGATCGTCGGAGTGGTCCACCTCGGCCCGCACGCCCGCGGCCCGCAGGCGCGCGACGATCTCGTCGAGGTAGGGGGCGAAGTCGTCCGCGACGGGGATGCCGACCACCTGCACGGGAGCCAGCCACACCGGGAACGCGCCGGCGTAGTGCTCGAGCAGGATCGCGAAGAAGCGCTCCACCGAGCCGAACAGAGCACGGTGGATCATCACGGGGCGGTGCTTCTCGCCGTCGGGGCCGGTGTACTCGAGCTCGAAACGCTCGGGCTGGTTGAAGTCGAGCTGGATGGTCGACATCTGCCAGGTGCGGCCGATCGCGTCGCGCGCCTGCACGGAGATCTTCGGTCCGTAGAAGGCGGCGCCGCCCGGGTCGGGCACGAGCTCGAGCCCGGATGCCTCGGCCACCTCGCGCAGCGTCTCGGTCGCCTCGGTCCAGAGCTCGTCGGCCCCGATGAACTTCGGGTTGCCGTCTTCCTTCGTCGAGAGCTCGAGGTAGAAGTCGTTGAGGCCGTAGTCGCGCAGCGTCTGCAGCACGAAGTCGAGGCTGTGGGTGAGCTCACCCTTGACCTGGTCGGCCGTGACGTAGATGTGGGTGTCGTCCTGGGTCATCCCGCGCACGCGCGTGAGGCCGGAGAGGGTGCCGCTCTTCTCGTAGCGGTAGACGGATCCGAACTCGCTCAGGCGCAGCGGCAGCTCGCGGTACGAGCGGCCGCGCGAGCGGAAGATCAGGTTGTGGAACGGGCAGTTCATGGGCTTCAGGTAGTACTCCTGGCCCTCGCGGCTGACGTGACCGTCGGCATCCACGACCTCGTCGAGCACCATCGGCGGGTACATGCCGTCTGCGTACCACTGCAGGTGGCCGCTCGTCATGAACAGGTCGCCCTTGGTGATGTGCGGCGTGTTCACGACCTCGTAGCCGCTGGCGAGTAGACGCTCGCGCATGTAACGCTCGATCTCGTAGCGGATGATGCCGCCCTTGGGGTGGAACACGCTGAGTCCGGGGCCGATCTCGTCGGGAAACGAGAAGAGGTCGAGTTCCTTGCCCAGCTTGCGGTGATCGCGCTTGGCGGCCTCTTCGAGGCGCTGCTGGTAGGCGCGCAGCTCGTCCTTGGTGGGCCAGGCGGTGCCGTAGATGCGCTGCAGCTGCGGGTTCTTCTCGCTGCCGCGCCAGTAGGCGCCGGCCACTCGGGTGAGGTCCCATCCGTTCGCGACGTAGCGGGTGCCGGGAACGTGGGGCCCGCGGCAGAGGTCGCGCCAGACCACCTCGCCCTCGCGGTTCACGTTCTCGTAGACCGTGAGCTCGCCCGCGCCGATCTCGGCGGACGCGCCCTCGGCGGCGTTGGCGCCCGAGCCCGGGCCGCCGGCGAGCGAGATGAGCTCGAGCTTGAACGGCTCGCCGGCCATGAGCTCTCGCGCCTCGGTCTCGTCGACCACGCGGCGGACGAAGCGCTGATTCTCGCGGACGATGCGCTCCATCTCCTTCTTGATGGCCTTGAGGTCTTCGGGCGTGAACGGGTCGACGTTGCCGAAGTCGAAGTAGAAGCCGTCGGTGATCGGGGGGCCGATGCCGAGGTTCGACTGCGGCTTGATGCGCTGCACGGCCTGGGCCATGACGTGCGCGGTGGAGTGGCGCAGGATCGACAGACCGTCGGCGCTGTCGACCAGCACGGGCTCGACCGCGTCATCGGCCGTGACGACGGTGGAGAGGTCCTTCAGGTCGCCGTTGACGCGCAGAGCGACGACGGAACGGTCGGAAAACAGGGCGGAGCCGTCGGCGGGATAGGTCACGTCCGCCGCGGGTGAGACATCGGTCAAGGGAAGGTCTCCAGAAGAGGGATCGGATGGGATGCTCAGCTTCGGGCGCCGTGCGCCCCGCCCGCTCAGGCCCAGATCGTTCGTACGCCGGGCGTGCGCGCGCCGGTCGCGAAGGCGGTGATCCGGCTCAGTTCCATGTGTGCAGTCTATCGCCGCCCGGGACTGGTCGATGAGGGTCCATGATGGATGCCGTGTTGCTTGCCGTGATCGGAGCGGTGCTGCTGCTCCTGGGCGGCGCAGCCGTCGTGTTCGGAGTTCTGCCGGTGGACGCGGCGCTGGAGATCGGCGACCGCGTGTGGCCGATCCTTCTGTTCGTCGTCGCCGTGACGATCGTCGCGGAGCTCGCGGCGCGCGCCGGTGTGTTCGACGCCGCCGCAGCGCGCCTGGCGCGCCTCTCGCGCGGACGGGTGATCGTGCTGTGGCTCATGGTGGTGGCGTTCGCCGCCGTCGTGACGGCGTTCCTGTCGTTGGACACCACGGCTGTGCTCTTGACGCCGGTGGTCGTCGCGGTCGCCCGCGCCAATGGGCTCTCGCCGATGCCCTTCGCATTCGCGACCGTGTGGCTGGCCAATACCGCGTCGCTGTTCCTGCCGGTGTCCAACCTCACCAACCTGCTCGCCGCGCATCGGCTCGGCGATCTCGACGCGCTCGGCTTCCTGGGCCTTCTGGGACCGTCGGCGATCATCGCGACGGTCGTCACGGTGATCCTGCTGTGGCTCACGAACCGACGTGGCCTGCGGGGTCGCTTCACCCCCGCCCGTCCCCCGCGGGTGTCCGACCCCGTGCTTCTGCGGATCTCCGCCGTCGTCCTCGTCGTCATGATGCCGCTGCTGGTCATCGGCATCGCACCGTGGATGCCGGCATTGGGTGCCGCCGTCGTGCTCACGATCGTCTTCGCATGGCGCTCGCCGACGGCCCTGCGCTGGGCACTCGTGCCGTGGCAGCTCGTCGTTTTCGCGTCCGGCCTGTTCCTCGCGGTCGGTGCGGCCGAGGCTCTCGGGTCGGGCGCCCTCCTCGCCGCGGCGACCGGTTCGGGAGAAGACCTCGTCTCGCTCTGGCAGGTCGCCGGGGTCGGCATGCTGGGCGCGAACGTGGTGAACAACCTGCCGGCCTACCTTGCTCTCGAATCCGCCGCCGGCTCCCCCATGCGGCTCGCCGCTCTGCTCATCGGCGTCAACGCTGGTCCGCTGATCACGCCGTGGGCGTCGCTTGCGACCTTGCTCTGGCACGAGCGTCTGCACGCCGTCGGGGTCGATGTGCCCTGGAAGCGCTACATCCTCCTGGGTCTGGTCGTCGCCCCGCTCACGGTGGCGCTCGCCGTCCTCCCGCTGGCGTTGCACTGACGACTGCTCACGCAGACGCCCGTTCGACTCAGGCGACGGTGAGATCGACCTGGATCTCGCCGGCGAGGGCTTCGAGTGCGGCGGTGAGCGTCTCGGCATCCGCCGCCGCCGGCAGGCTGACGGTGACGGTCGCCTCGAACAGCGTGCCGCCGGCCATGGGGGCCTCGAGGGTGCGGCTGCGGAAGGTGTCGATGCTGAGCGTGTGGGCGGCGATGGCGGCGGTCACGTCCCGGACGATGCCCGGGCGGTCGTTGCCCAGGACGGTGAACGAGACGGTGTGAGGCGCATCGACGGATGCCGCGGCCGGCGCGTCGTGCGTCGTGACGCGCAACAGCCCGTCAAGGCTACCGAGGGCGGCGGTGAGGGCCTGCTGCTGGTCGTCGGGCACCGCGACGAGCACGATGCCGGCGAAGGCGCCAGCGAGTTCGGCGAGCTCGCTCTGCTCCCAGTTGCCGCCATGGTCGGCGATGGCGCGGGCGAGAGCGCTGACGAGTCCGGCACGATCGTCGCCGACGACGGTGAGCACGAGGTGGGCCATGCGGCGAGCCTAACGCTCAGGCTGCGGCGGGTGCGAGGGTCGCCGCACGCCGCCCCATCATCGCCACGAGAACGACCATCAGAAGGGCCAGAGCAAGCGCAACCCCGCCGGAGCCCAGACCCGCGCCGCCGTCGGCGGCCGGCTTCGCGAGTGCGTCGGCGACGGAGGCACCCCACGGTCGTGTCAGGACGTACGCGGCCCAGAACGCCGGCACCGCGGGCCAGCGCGCCCACCGAAAGCCCGCGGCGATCGCGGCGATCGCGAGCGTGAACAGGGCGATCGAACCGACGTACCCGATGCCGAGGCCCACCGCCGTCAGGTCTCCGACGGCGGTGCCGAGCGCGAAGGTTCCGACGACGGCGGCCCAGTAGAAGAGCTCGCGCCGTGTGGTCGTGATCGCGTGCACGGACACGGTCCCCTCCGTGCGGCGCCACGCCGCGAAGACGACCGCCAGGCCGGCCGCGCCGATCGCCGCGGTGAGGATGTACGGCACGCCCAGGGCGACATGCATCACATCCGCGGCCATGGTGCCGAACACACCGACGGCGGCGACGGCCGTCCAGTACGCGGTTGGGCCGTATCGCCGGCGCGTGAGCTGGAAGCCGACGGCGCCGACGAAGAAGGCGAAGCCGAGAAGAACCGCGAGCTCGGGAGCCATGATGCGAATGGAGTAGTCGGAGACGGCTTCACCCAGAGCGGTCGACGTGGCCTTCGTGACCCAGAAGATCAGGGTCGGCTCGGGTACGCGCGACTGTGCAGCCGGCGGGGGAAGCTGATCGGGCAGGTCGCGCAGGTCAGGCACTCTCCGATGATGTCGGCATCGCTCCAAGACGGCGCCAAGAAAGCACCCCGAGTGTGACAGCGGCACGCCGCATCATCTGCGGTGCGGGACGATCTGAGGTAGCTACGGTGAGAAGGTGAACGGTCTGGGGACCATCACATCGCAGAGTCGTCTCGCGACGATGAGCTGCGCAAGGCGGGACGTCAGATGCAACGTCCCGCCTTTTTCGTGGCCTCGCGGCATCGCGACGCCCTATGGTGATCCTGATGGCCTGGGGGTCATCGAGTTCCACTTTCGATAGCTGATGCGAGCTATGGAGAGGCGGGTCGCAGTGCCGCGTCCCGCATCTCTGCGTTTCCAGCGTCGAACCCGCATGTTGCACGGCCCGCATCTGGGCACAAAAAAACCCCGGCTGACCGGGGTTGTTCTTGTGCGCGATACTGGGATCGAACCAGTGACCTCTTCCGTGTCAGGGAAGCGCGCTACCGCTGCGCCAATCGCGCCTATACAGGCATATTCAGTTGTGAGG